>JAJUJN010000450.1 GCA_029265335.1 Alcaligenaceae bacterium | reverse complement strand
CTGACCGGTAACCATCAGCGCTGGGAGTTCTCGCGCGACCACACCGAAAACAACAACCCGTGATGGGCGTCGCTTCAGTAGCGTCGCGCCTGGCCGCAGTTATTCCGCGTCGGGCATGGGAGGGTCGATCCGGAACATTTTGCAGCCTCTATCGAGCAAACCTGCCAGATCTCGTGCGGAAACCTCTGCATCAGTGCCCATCAGCCGTGCATTGCCCTGGTCGAGCACATGCATCACGC
This sequence comes from Alcaligenaceae bacterium, assembly GCA_029265335.1. Taxonomy (GTDB): domain Bacteria; phylum Pseudomonadota; class Gammaproteobacteria; order Burkholderiales; family Burkholderiaceae_B; genus Verticiella. Next base: position 1,735 of record JAJUJN010000450.1, on the reverse strand, counting down.
AATAAGGGTCGTTATCCACTGAGTACCAATAATAGCCAGGGGCCAGATCGTGCAGTCGCGGTTGTGTCATTGTGCTTCTCCGTGCTGTTTGAGGCCCGCATTTTCGCGCCTTCGCGCTTATTCTACCTTCAGCTCCCTACCCGTCTTCACCTCATGATGTCGAAGCTCTCGCACCACTTCCTCCGCGCTTTTGTCCTGAGCAGCGCATTGCTGCTGGGCGCCTGCACCAGCAACGATTCTCCGGTCACTCCCGCCACCTATGCCGATGATGCAGGCACCACGGCCCGGGTAAGAATCGCGCTGATGCAGAATCCCCAATGGCGTCCGGCCGACCTGCAGATCACCACCGAAGCCGGGGTGGTGCGCATCACGGGCTACCCACCCACGGGAACCGACCTGGGCGCCGAAGAGCTGCAGCACTTGGTAGAACAGGTGGACGGAGTGCGGGGTACCGACATCGAACTTCATCGACGCCGATGAGCCGGGCGAGCTCCCGGCCGCGCCTGGGTTGGCTCGCACGGCCGGATGAGCGGCTTCAGGTAAAGAAGGACTTGACCTTGTCAGTCCACGACTTGCTGTTCGGCGAATGTTTGGAGCCGCCTTCGTTTAGCGAAGCGGCGAACTGCTGCAAGATGTCTTTTTGCTCGTCGGTGAGACGCACTGGGGTTTCAACCGTGATGTGGCAGTACAGATCGCCTGGGTAACTCGAACGTATGCCCCGTATGCCCTTGCCACGCAGGCGGAAGGTCTTGCCGCTCTGGGTGCCTTCGGGCACCGTGATTTCGGCCTGACCATTCAGGGTGGGCACGGTGATTTCGCCGCCCAGCGCAGCGGTAGTAAACGGAATGGGAAGCTCGCAATGCAAGTCGTCGCCATCGCGCTGGAAAATGTCGTGGGGCTTGAGCTGGATCTCAACGTACAGATCGCCCGGAGGGCCGCCATTCACGCCCGGTTCACCATTGCCGCTTGAGCGAATGCGCATGCCGTCGTCGATGCCTGCTGGAATCTTCACTTGCAAGGTTTTGTTTTTGCGGATGCGGCCTACGCCATCGCAGGGCACGCAGGGATCGGACACCACCTGACCACTCCCATGACAAGTGGGGCAGGTTTGCTGCACGCTGAAGAAGCCCTGCTGCATGCGCACGGCCCCTGCGCCATGGCAGGTGCCGCAGGTTTGCGGTTTGGTGCCAGGCTTGGCGCCCGAGCCATCGCACACTTCACAGGTTTCCCAGCTCGGCACCCGAATCTCGGTGTCGAAACCGGCGGCGGCCTGTTCCAGCGTGATTTCCATGGAATAACGCAGGTCGGCGCCACGGTACATCTGCGGACCACCGCCACGGCCGCCGCGATTGCCGAAGATCTCGCCAAAGATATCGCCGAAAGCATCGGCGAAGTCTTGGGGACCACCTCGACCACCCGCCGAAGCATCCACGCCGGCGTGACCGAAGCGATCATAGGCCGCGCGCTTCTGCTCGTCGGAAAGAACCTCGTAGGCCAGCTTGGCTTCCTTGAACTTCTCTTCGGCCTCCTGATTGCCCGGATTGCGGTCGGGATGGTACTTCATGGCCTTCTTGCGATAGGCCTTTTTGATTTCGTCGTCGGAGGCGTTCTTGCCAACGCCCAGAACCTCGTAATAGTCGCGTTTTGCCATGGATTGGTGCTTATCTTGATGCGCACGACTCAGTGTCGTGCGCCGTTTTGTTCATGATGCGTGTGGTGGCGATCAACGCCAACG
>JAJUJN010000464.1 GCA_029265335.1 Alcaligenaceae bacterium | reverse complement strand
GCTGCCCTTCAGCATACAGGGTGTCGAACACCAGCGACGATTTGCCTGAGCCCGAGACGCCCGTCACCACCACCAGCTGGCGAATGGGCAAGGTCAGGCTGAGGTTCTTGAGGTTGTTCTGACGAGCGCCGGTAATCTGGATCACCGGGTCGTCGCCTTCGGCACTGCGAGGGGCTGCGGAAGATTGGGAGGTCATGCCGACTCCGTAGGAACGCTATCGCGCCCAGGCGCATGCAATAGCGGGAAATGCGAGGCGCGCCGCCACTCCGGTGTGCTACCGAGGTTCAGCGAAACACCACCGTGCGATGGCCGTTGAGCATGACGCGATGTTCGACATGGCTGCGCACGGCACGGGCCAGCACCTGCGATTCGATATCGCTGCCCACCTGCGATAGCGCGGCCGCATCCATGGTGTGGTCTACGCGTTCTACACCCTGCTCGATGATCGGACCTTCGTCGAGGTCGGGGGTGACGTAGTGCGCAGTGGCGCCGATCAGCTTCACGCCTCGGTCGTGCGCCTGATGGTACGGACGCGCGCCCGTGAAGCTGGGCAGGAAGCTGTGGTGAATATTGATGGCTTTGCCCTCGAGTTCACGACACATCTCGGGCGAGAGGATCTGCATATAACGCGCCAGAACCACGAGATCTACCTCGAGCTCTCGCACCAGCGCCAACACCTGTTGCTCCTGTTCAGCTTTTGTGTCGGGCGTGATCGGCAAATGATGAAAGGGCACACCATGCGAGCGGGAAAGCTCGGCGTAGGTGGGGTGATTCGACACCACCGCCACAATATCCACCGGCAATTGGCTGCTGCGTGCCCTGAACAGCAGATCGTTGAGGCAATGCCCCTGTTTGCTCACCATCACCATGATCCGAGCACGTGTGGCGGTATCGCGAATTTGCCAGTCCATGGCAAAAGGCTTGGCCAGCTCGGTGAAGCGTTGCTCCAGTGTGGCCAGGCTCGCGCCCTCGGGCACCCGAAAGTGCACCCGCAGGAAAAAGCGGCCGCTGTCGGCATCGCCAAACTGCTGGGCATCAAGAATATTGCAATCGAGCTCGTAGAGCACGCCCGTGACGCGGAACACGATACCCGTGGTATCTGGGCAGGACAGAGTAAGGATGTATTCGCTGGCGCTGAGGGACATGAATGAACTCGCTGACTGGCACGCACCGCGGCCGGCACCAGCTGCAGAGGGCAGCTTCCGGAACGCGACGCAAACCTCACATTATAAGGAGTGGGGCGGGCCAGCGCATTGGTCAGCACGGTGTGCATACCTGCGCCCACCAAACCCAACACCGCCACCTACAAAGAATGCAACGCACAAGGCCTTCGCGGCGAGCACACTCACTCCGCGTGGTCGTAGCGCGCCGCTTCACTCGCGATCCACCCCCGGATTCTCTTTCGTTCCCGTCGCGACACGATCTGCTCTGTCTCGGTGGTATGCGAAGACAATACCCACTGGCGATCGCAGCACTCCGCCGAAAATTGCCGGCGCGCGCCAATCAACAAATTATCGGAAGAATAATCGGCCACCACCATGACTTCGATCGACAATGGCTGCGCCGTTCGTTCGATGCGATCGGCCAGTTCATTTTGTTCTGGTCAAGCCGAAACGGACACTTTCTCAAGCGGCAGTCGCCAGTTCAAATTCCCTGGGGGTTTGGTAGCCCAGGGTCGAGTGGAGCCGGCAGCTGTTGTACTCCATCTCGATGTACTCGATCACATCACGGCGAGCCTGAGTTCGGGTGGCGTAACGGCGATCCGTTAGCCACTCGCTCTTCAGGGAACCGAAGAACCGCTCCATGACGGCGTTATCCCAACAGTTTCCCTTACGACTCATGGAAACCCGGAACGCATAGCGCTCCATGGCCG
>JAJUJN010000275.1 GCA_029265335.1 Alcaligenaceae bacterium | reverse complement strand
CACGCGCAGCGTATTTGGCGGCCTCGACAGTGTGCCCTTCGGTAGCCTGGCCGAAATCGACATTTACAAGGGCGCCGATTCCAGCCTCGCGGGCTCGGGCGCCCTGGGCGGCCTGGTTGCCCTGCGCACGCTCGATCCGGAAGATGTGCTGCGCCCCGGCGAGCCCTTTGGCGTGCTGGCGCGTACGGGTTACCGCAGCGACCGTCGCGAATACTGGGGCAATGCCGCTGTGGCAGGGCGGCAGAACGATTCGCGCTGGCTATTGCAAGTGGGCGGCTCGCGTGGTCACGAGCTCAAGAACATGGGCGATGTGGGCGGCTACGGCGCCGAACGCAGCGAGCCCAACCCCGAGGATCGCCGCACCGGGAACGTGTTGGCCAAGTTCAAGCATCGTGTGGCGCCGGGGCACGAAGTGGGTGTCACGGGCGAATGGTTTCGCGGCACGCGCGATATCGATGTGCAGACCGACCAGGGCAGCACCTACGCCATTGGCGCCAACAGCACCAAGGAGGTGAGCGAACGGCAACGTGTGGCCGTGAGTTACGACTATCTCTCGGCCACGGAGAACACCGGCTGGATCGACGAAGCCTCTACCCAGGTGTACTGGCAGCGACAGCATCGTAGCGACGAACAAAACGCCTTTCGATTGCCCGACGCGCGATCCCGGATGCCCGACTTTCTGTTCGGCCCTCTCGGCAATCCCTATCGTTACCCCACCGGGCCGTTTGGTCGCGACAGTGAGGTGACCCAATCGATCTTTGGCTGGCAGGGCGACGCCAGCCGCGGCTTCCTGTGGGGCAACACCGCTCATCGCTTGACCCTGTCGGCCGATGTGATGGGCCTCAGGGTAGACCAATACGCCGGCGGCTATGACAACTGCCCGCCCGAGCTTTCGCCCGACCAAATTGCCGGGCCTGCGGCTTGCGAATTCCTGCATGTGAACCAGGCCGACACACCCCAGGTAGATGGCACGCAATGGTCGATCGCCTTGCGCGATGATATCGACATGCTGGATGACACCGTGCGCCTCACCCCGGCGCTGCGTTTTGACCATTACCGCTACGAGCCCAAGAGCACAGGCGATTACAGCAACAACCCCAATGTGATCGATGGCGAAGTGCCGTCCAGTAATTCCGATTCGGCCTGGTCACCCAGCCTCACCGCGTCGTGGCAAGCCACGTCGGATCTGGTGTTGCATGCGCGCTGGGCCATGGGCTTTCTGGCCCCAACCGCGGCGCAGCTCTATCGCAACTTCGGTGGTCCCGGCACCTACTTGCGCGTCGGTAACCCCAACCTCGAGCCGGAACGCAGCCAGGGTTGGGAACTGGGTGCGCGCTGGGGCGATCGCCAACTGGGCGGCTCGCTGGTGGCCTTCGACAACCGCTACCGTAACTTCATCGACGACGACGTGGCCATCGACCCGGCCTCGATCGGCATCCCTCCGGGCACTTATCCCTTTGGCATCACCGGTGTGCAGAACCGCGAACGGGTGCGCATTTATGGCGCTGAAGCCACCGCGCAATGGGGTTTTGCTCCGGGTTGGCGCACCTGGGCCTCCATCGCCTGGGCGGTGGGCAAAGACCAGAACACCGACACCTACCTCAACTCGGTACCGCCGCTGCGCGGCGTGCTCGGCCTGGGTTACGAACAGGCCACCTGGGGCTCGGCCATCAGCCTGACCGCTGCCAAAGGCCGCGACAAGGTAGAAGACCCTGACAGCGACTTCCAGGCGCCTGGCTATGGTGTGGTGGATCTCACCGCCTATTGGCAACCCGCCGCCGTACGCGGTCTGCGTCTGCAAGCCGGGGTGTTCAACCTTTTCGACCGCAAATACTGGAATGCCCTGAATGTTCCCAACAACGCCATCGGCCAACCGAGCGCGTTGCAGCCTCTCGACTTCTACACCGAGCCCGGTCGTAACGTGCAGTTGTCGTTGAGCTATCGCTACTGATCCCCCCAACCCAACTCAAGGAAACTCATGAACGCGATGCCCCAACCTCCCCAAGCCCAGGCGCTGCGCGAGCGCTATCAAGAACTCGCTGGCCAGAGCACGCCACGGGCGCGCAACGCCGCGCAGCAACTGGGTGTGAGCGAACTGGAACTGGTGGCCGCTGGCTGCGGCTGCGACAAAGTCGTCCCGCTCAACAACGATTTTCGTGGCATGTTCGCCGACTTCAACGCGCTGGGCGAAGTGATGGCCCTGAGCCGCAACGACAGTTGCGTGCACGAACGTCACGGCACCTACGAAACCGTGAACACCCGCGGCCACGCCGGCCTGGTGCTGGGTCCCGACATCGATCTGCGCGTGTTCTTCGACCATTGGCATCACGGCTTTGCCGTGAGTCAGAATGGTCGCGACAGCCTGCAGTTTTTCGACCGCGACGGCCTGGCCATCCACAAGATCTACCGGGTGCGCGACAACGAAGGCGAGTGGCACGACTGGGTGAACGCCCACGCCAGTACCGAGGCGCCGGCCTGGCCCGAACTGCAGCCCGTGCCCAAGGTGGGGCGCAAGCAGGTGGCCGACGATGTGGCGGCGTTTCGCGCCGACTGGCTGGCCATGCAGGACACGCACGACTTTTTCCCGCTCCTGCAGCGCCACAAACTGGCCCGTCAGGCGGCGTTGGAATGCGTGGGTCCCGACCTCGCGCAGCAAGTGGCAAGTGACGCCATCGAAACCACGCTGCAGGCAGCCGCGGCCAGCGGGCTCAGCATCATGTGCTTTGTGGGCAATCGCGGCATCGTGCAAATCCACACCGGCCCTGTGCAGAATCTCAAGCGCACAGGGCCTTGGTACAACGTGCTCGACCCGCGCTTCAACATGCATCTCAACACCGAGGCGCTCGATAAGCTCTGGGTGGTGAACAAACCGACTGCCGACGGGTGGGTCACTTCGCTCGAGGCCTACGATCGCGACGGCGAACTGATCGTGCAATGGTTTGGCGCACGCAAGCCCGGTGTGCCCGAGCTCGCCGAATGGCGAGAACTCATGAAGAGCCTCTGCACCACGCCCTTGCGGGAGGAGCGCTGATGCCACAGGCGGGCCGCAGTTGGACCGAAATGGGTGAAAAGGCCGCGCCGCCACGGCCGCTTCTGAGTCGGCTCGCCAGGCCCTCACGAGCGGTGTGGTTGGCCCTGTTTCTGGTGGGTGTCGGCTTCGCTGCGTCTTCTTCCCAGGCTGCTGGGTTACGCGCTGAGCCAACCGAAGCGGCGGCGCCGACCGACACTGCCACGGTGGCCGCGGCGCCGGAGCGTGTGGTGAGCCTGGGCGGCGGGGTCACCGAGATCGTCTATGCGCTCGACCAAGGCCACCGCCTGGTGGCGGCCGACACCTCCAGCGTGTACCCGCCCGCCACCGCCGAACTGCCCAAGGTGGGTTACTACCGAACCACTCCGGTTGAAGGTGTGGTGAGTTTTCGGCCCGACCTCGTGCTGGCCTCGTCACAAGCGGGGCCCGCCGATGTGCTGCAACGAATCGAAGGTCTCGGCGTGCCCGTGAAGGTGGTGTCCGATCGGCCCACGCTGGAGTCATTGCTGCAGCGCATCCAGCAGATTGCCACTGCTTTGGGGGTTCCCGAACGCGGCGATCAGCTGGCGCGCAAGGTGAGCCATGCGGTGGAAGAAATGTCAGGGCAAAGCTCGCCCTGGCCCGATGCACAGGCGCTTTTCTTG
>JAJUJN010000232.1 GCA_029265335.1 Alcaligenaceae bacterium | reverse complement strand
GCCTCGGAATCATTGAACAATGTGCGAAATGGCTTGAAGTCGTGGCGAGCTTGCATGCCGTGAATGTACTGCTTCATGCGCTCCGAAAGGCCGGCATACGCAGCGTTCATACTGGCAAACAAGGTATCACCGCCATAGGCCGGCACCACCTTGGCCCGCAACACGGTGGCCATGGGTGGCGCCAGGCGAAAGGTTTCGTCGGAATGCCACTGATCGGTAAGTGCTGGCGGATTGTCGGCGGAATAATCCAACACAATCACCTCGCGCTTGTCGTCGAGGTTGGGCGAAAATGGATGAATCGATAAGTCGCCGAACCTGCGGCCAAACTCCATCTGCTGCTCAAGGGTGATGTTCTGATCGCGGATCATGATCACCTCATGCTGCACGAAGGCATCGTGTATGGCCTTGAATTGCTGCTCGCTCAACGGCTCAGCCAGATTCACCCCTCGTATTTCCGCGCCGATATTGCCGTTCAGCCGCACGATTTCGTAGCCGCCCGCTTCGTACACGGCCGGCAGACTCTGCATTTTCATGATCGCTCCCTTAGCCGCACAAGCCCACGGGCTGCGCGACTGCTGCTCGAGTATTTGATGAAGTCAATGGTAGAGGCAGTTCATTGACTAAGTCAAACAAATATCAATAACAGACTCGCCGAACCTTGCGTTTGGATGAAGGTTCGCCCCTAGAGAGGATCAGGAAGATTTGGCTTTGTTGCGCTCGCCCCGGCGAGGCGCCTTTTGTTTTGCCGCGCGTTCATCGGCCAACATCTGCTCGGCTTCATCCACCAATAACCGCATGGCTTCGTGCAGTGTGGCCTGCTGTTCGGCCGTGAGTCGCGACATGAGCCGTTGGTCGCGGGCTTCGATGATTTCCTGGATGCTCCGCCCCACCTCGCGACCACGCTCAGTGAATGCTACCTCGCGAACCCGGGCGTCGTGCTCATGCACCCGCCTCACCACCAGACCTTTTGCCACCAGAGAATCGATGGTGCGCGTGGCCACGGCGTTGTCGATGCTTGCCTCGGCAATAAGACTGCTCAGGGGCATGGATTCTTCGAACCTGGGCAGCATTTCGGCAATCATGCGGCACTCGGCGTTGGTGAGCCCGAAGCGATTGGTGTAGATAAGGGTGGAAGCCCGGGTATACAGCAAATGGAACCGCCGCATCTGATAGCTGAAGCGATTTTTCAGCTGCCGGCGCTTGGACTCAACCACTGACATGGCTCCTGATCAAGAACGTGACGTAGGCCAGGTAGCACAGTATCAGAAAGCCACCCTCAACGCGGTTCACGCGACCTGCGCCGCGCCTGCCGATACCCATGATCAGCAAGACTAGCGTAAAACCCAGCATCACTGGCCAGTCGCGCTGCATGATTCCGGCGTCTACTTTCGTGGGAGCAAGTACCGCCGCCACACCCACCACCATCAAGGTATTGAAAAGGTTGGAGCCAATCACATTACCCAAGGCGAGATCGTGCTCGCCCTTGCGCACTGCCACGATTGACGAGGCCAGCTCCGGCAGAGAGGTTCCCACTGCCACCACGGTGAGGCCGATCAGCAAATCGCTGGCCCCCAGGCTCTGGGCAATGCCCACGGCGCCCCACACCAGCACTCGTGAGCTGACCACGAGCACCAGCAGACTCAACACCAACTGCGGGAGCGCTCGGCGCACGGGCATAGGGCGCTGCTGCAGGCTGGCCTCCACTTCTGTGGCCAAAGGGTCTGCCTCGTTGCTCAAGCCGTGTCGGATCGACCAGGTGATGAGCAAGAAGAAAAGGCCCAGCAAAACCAGCGCCTCGTTGCGGCCCAGATAGCCGTTGGCCAGTTGCCAGCCCGCAAGCAAAGTGACCAACAGCAGGATCGGCAACTCGCGTCGTACCGTTTGCGACTGTACGGTAATGGGGGCCAGTACCGCGGTAAGCCCCAGGATCAAGCCGATATTGGCAATATTCGAACCATAGGCATTGCCGAGGGCAATGCCCGGGTTGTTCTGCGACGCAGCAATGGTGGACACCACCAGTTCGGGAGCCGAAGTGCCGAAGCCCACCACCACCATACCGATGAGCAAGGCGGGCATGCCGAAGTGATGGGCGATTGCCGCCGCCCCATCCACAAAACGCTCGGCGCTCCAGATCAGGAAAACAATACCGCCGATGACAGCCAGGATAGGCAGCAGCATGAGTGCACCTGGGAAACGAAGCTGGCTGTCAGTTTAGGTGATTTATTTTTTGGCGAGTGAATTTGCCACGTGAAAACCAGACACGCCGCCCAGCCCAGGCCCCGGGTGCGTGGAAGCGCCGATATGGTAGAGGTTCTTGACCGGCGTGGCGTGATCTTTGACCCCGCGCAGCGGTCGCCAGAACAGGTATTGATCCATGGAGCATTCACCTGAATAGGGATCACCACCCACCAGGTTGATGTTCATTCGTTCGAGATCGGCGGGCGAAATCACCTTGCGGCTCTTGGTGGCCGACTCCAGGTTGGGTGCGTGCTGGGCAATGCGCGCCATGATGCGATCGGCGTATTGCTCGGCCAGCTCGCGCGTCCATTTGCCGTCGGCGGGCACGTCAATCTTGCCTGCCGCGTCGCCCCGCACCTCGCGTGGGCACTCGGGGAGTTGCACCCAAAGCACCGCCCCGCCTTCGGGAGCTCGAGAAGGATCCACCGCACAGGGCTGGGCTACGCAGATGGTGCCCTCGGCAGGCAATTGGCCGCGCTCGGCCTCGTTCACTGCGCGCGAGACGCCATCTAAACCGGGTGTGAGGTGCAAATACAGGACATCATTGAGCTTGGGATCGTGCCAGCGCAAGGGCTCCGACAGCGCCACATGAATCTGCATATTGCCCTTGCCATAGCGATACTCTTTGGCCTGGCGCTGCAGCTCGGGTGTGGCTTGCTTCTCGTTCAACAGGCGACCATACAGCTGCGTGGGCGTGACGTTGCAGATCACGTTTCTGGCCTTGAACTCCCGGCCATCGGTGGCGCGCACGCCTTGCGCCTTGTTGCCACTCACCAGAATCTCGGCAACGTCTACCCCGGTTTCGAACTGACCGCCCGCCTTTTCCACGATGGCTCGGAAGGCGTCTACCGTGCGCGCATTGCCACCTTTGACAAAAGGCAGACCGACCCCCTCGAGCGAGAAGCAGATGACCTGCGCCATGAGCGCCGACATGGTGGACTCGGGCCCCAAACCGGTGTGCAGCACCCACGGCGCCAGCAGGGCGCGCGATAGCTCGGATTCAAATCGAGTTTCGAGCCAGGCACGTGCACTTTGCGTGGCCGGACCAAAAAAAGCCAGGGTTTTGTGAGCGCCTTGCTTGAACACCCGCCCCAGCATCATTTTGCCGACGCTGGAGCTCCAGAGCTCGTTGCCCAGCAGCGAGAAAATCAGCTGCGAGTTTTCTTCCACAAAACGCATGGCCTCGGCGTAGGCTTGGCCGTCGGCCGCACTTTGCTCGGTGAAGGTGGCCACGTTGCCAGCCCGATCGCGACCGAGAATGAGCGAGCGACCATCGGGCAGCAACACGCCGGTGGGAGTATCGTTATTACCGTATTCGAGGCCATTGGCGTGCAGAGAATCCTGCAGTTCGGCATAGCCCGGCGAGGTCACGAACAAGGGGTGAGCCGTGGACATCGTGTCGTGCAGGTAACCCGGCTCGGTAAGTTCTTCGGTGCGGATGCAACCACCCAGCACATTCTCGCGCTCGAGCACCAACACCTTCTTGCCGCGTTGCGACATCACGCCCGCGCAAACCAACGAATTAATGCCACTGCCCACTACGATCGCGTCGAATTGGCTCATGCTTTTGTGTCTCGCTCAGAAAGAATCTAGGGCCCCATTGCCGGCTCATTCAGCCGGTTAGGGGATCGCCCCAGCTTGCCCTGCCCTTGGCACCGCGACTATCCGCTTCCTGCAGGGAACTAGCCGCCCTCGGCAGGCTGGGCCGAAGTTGCTTCAGGCGCGAACCAGCGCCGTGTCGCTGGGCAGCTCGCCGAAGCGCTCGCGGTAGTATGCCGAAAAACGGCCCAGATGGGTAAAGCCGCACTCGAGTGCCACCTCGGTGACGCTGCGCTCGGGATCGGCCAACAAGGCTTGCCGCGCGGCGTCAAGCCGGCGCTGGCGCAACCAAGACATGGGCGATAAGCCATAACAGCGCTGACAGATCAGATGCAAGGAACGCTGACTCACGCCAGCGGCTCGGGCCAGGCTCTCGAGAGTGAT
>JAJUJN010000371.1 GCA_029265335.1 Alcaligenaceae bacterium | reverse complement strand
TCGCATTTAGATAGTACGCAGGAAGAGACCGTTGCGCGGATCTTGCAAGAGGCGAACCCCGAGCTGCAAGTGTCGCTCTCTTCGCGCGTGAACCCGCAAGCCGGTGAGTATGAGCGCTGGTTGATGGCCGTGCTCGACGCCTATATCAAGCCGGGTGTGCAACAGTATCTGCTTCGGCTCCAACAGGGTTTGGAAGCGCGAGGCGCCCCCGCCCTGCGTGTGCTCGCCTCCGAGGGCAGCGCGCTATCTTTGACAGCGGCCCTTGATCAACCGCTGGCCCTGGCCATGTCGGGCCCCGGCGCAGCGGTGCGCGGAGTGTTACGCATGCTCGATGCCGGGTTGGCCGAGAGGCCCCTGATCACGCTCGATATCGGCGGCACCACCAGCGACCTCTGCTTTCTGCATAAGGGCGAGCCCGCTCAAACCGATACGCTGACGTTGGCCGACCTCACCTTGCGGCTGCCTTCGGCGGCGATACGTTCGGTGGCCATCGGCGGCGGCAGTCGCGTGCGCGTGCTGGACAACGGCAGCCTCACTGTGGGGCCTGACTCCGCCGGCGCGGATCCCGGCCCGGCTTGCTTTGGTCGCGGCGGCAGCGCGGCTACGGTTACCGATTGCTTGAGTGTGTTGGGCCAAATGCCCGATCACCTGGCGGCGGGGTTGATGGTGGATCATGCCGCCGCCCGGGAGGCGCTGCGCGAGTTGGCCCAGCCTTTGGGCCTTTCGATTGAGGCTGTTGCCCGCGAAGCGCTGCGTGTGGCTCGTCACCGCCTGGCAGAAGCCGTACGCGACGTGGCGGTGGACGCCGGTTTCGACCCTCGCCACGCCGTGCTGGTGCCGGCCGGTGGCGGAGGCGGCCTGCACGCGGCCGAGGTGGCCCGCTTGGTGGGCATCACCCGTTTGGCCGTGCCCGCCCGCCCGGGCATTGCCACGGCTTGCGGTTTGCTTGATGAGGCCGCGGGGTCACTCGCTTTGCAGAGTGAACTGGTGGGATCTCGGGGCACCGGCCTCGGCCCTGCGCTGCTCACCGCGCGCGATACCACGCTTTCGGTACCTGAAGACTGGCGTTGGGAGCGCGGGCCAGGCGGGATGGTGTTGTTGGAAGCCGAACGGATGAAGCCGGGTTCTGCCCAGCCTTTCGTTTCTTCGGCTTCGGAGGGCTCAGTGGCTTCGGAAGGCTCCGCTGATTCGGCGGCCTTCGTTGGTTCCGCGGGTTCGTCCACGCCAGCAGGTTCGGCGGATGCGACCGCTTCGCGTCGTGCCGTCAATTCCGTGAGCCTCGACATCCTCGACTTGCGGCTGACTGGCATCGCCAACCGCATGCAGCGTCGCATGGTGCAATCTGCCGTGTCGGCCGTGGCCCGCGATGCCGAGGATTGCGCCGCAGCCGTGTTTCTTCCCGACGGCCGGCTGCTGGCGCAAGCTCGATCTCTGCCCTTGCTGCTGGGCAGCCTGATTCCCGCAGTAGCCGGTATTCTGCGCCGTTACCCGGCCGCTGACATGCAGCCGGGCGATGTTTTTCTGCTCAACGATCCCTGGCACGGCGGCACCCATTTACCTGATTGGACCTTGCTGACCCCGGTGCACGTGGCAGGCCGAGTGGCCGCGCTGGCGGTGACCATACTGCACCATCAGGACGTGGGTGGTGGCACACCGGGTTCGTTGCCGCCCGACGCCAGCGATATCTTTCAGGAAGGCCTGCGGCTGCCGCCGGTGTACTGGCGTCGGCGCGGGCAATTGATGGCCGATGTGCACGCCATTCTCATGTTGAACTCGCGGACGTCCGAGCATTTGGAAGGCGACCTGAACGCACAATGGCTGGCCTTGCAGTCGGCTGGCGCGGAAGTGCACGATTTGATCGTCGAGTTGGGGGCCCACGAATTTGCGGCCCAGGCCGAAGCGCTCATCGCGCGTGGCGCTCAGCAGACTCGTGCCGCGCTGGCCGCACTCGACGACGGCGACTTCTCCTGGACGGATCAGTTGGATCCGCGGCCGGAGCACGATGCCATTCGGCTGACAGCTACGCTACGCAAGCGCGCCGACACTCTCACCATCGATTTCAGCGGCTCGAGCGAGCAGCAGACCTACCCCTTGAACGCCACGCCGGCGGCCATGCTCGCTGCCGCCTTCTATTTCATGCGTTGTTTGGCGCCCTCGGCGGCTAATAACCATGGTTGTCTGGAACCGCTGCATTTGCATCTACCCGAAGGCACGGTGGTCAACCCCCTGCCGCCTGCTCCGGTGAACGCGCGAACGGCCACGGTGAAGTTGGCCTGCAACACCTTGCTCGCTGCCTGGGCTCAGGCCAACCCCGAGCGGGCAGCCGCGCCGAACGCCAGCGTGGCGGTGGTGATGGCCGTGGGCGGGCAGCGGGCGGACGGCAGCCACTACCAGTTCACCGAGATCATCGCCGGTGGCGCCGGCGCCGGCCCTGACGGACCCGGCGCGTCGGGCACCTCCACCGACGTGGGCAACGCGCGCAACCTGCCCGCGGAAGTGCTGGAGGCTATCGCCCCCGTGCGGGTGGAGCACATTGGACTGCACGCGGGCTCGGGCGGCGAGGGTTGCCACCGCGGGGGCGACGGCGCCACCCGCATCTACCGCCTGCTCGAAGGCAGCGCGGTGGTGACCTATCGCGGCGAGCGACATCACAGCCAGGCGGCCGGCGCCGCCGGCGGCTTGAGTGGGAAAAGTTCTCGCGCGTGGCTCGAACGAGCCG
>JAJUJN010000006.1 GCA_029265335.1 Alcaligenaceae bacterium | reverse complement strand
GACAGAGCTTTGGCATGAAACGCTTGGAGCCCGACCTTGCCGAAATGCGCGTGAGCCTTTCACCGCAGGAGCCGCGCCGCTTGTTTCACATATCGAAAATCGATGGCAAGCCTGTGTACGAAGGGAGCGACACACGACCCTTCGACCCTCGCACGCGGCCCTGGTATGTGACGGGCAGCACCACTTCCGTACCCGTCTGGACCCCCGTCTATGTGGATTTCTCACGACTTGATCTGGTCATGACCCGATCACGCCGGGTGCTGGACGAGAACAACCGCTTGATTGGCGTCATCGCGGCCTCACTTGAAGCGTCAAGCCAACGGTGCAGTGGCGCGGATCAATTTGCTGGAGTCCCAGGACGATTGGACGCGCAGCGCCATCCGCCAACGCCTCACCACCGCAACGCCTCACCACCGCAACGCAGCTACCCAGCAATGGCGCCACCCGTGTCGAAACACTCAAGGCGCCCGATGGTGAAAGCCTGCGGGTGGCGTATCGCCGGATCGTGGACGATGCCGGCCTGGATTGGCTCATTTTCGTCGTGGTGCCCAACTCGGAACTCAGAGGTAACGTCGTCCAGATCACTCTGGGCGCACTGGCGCTGGGCCTGCTGGCTCTCTTGGGCGCCTTGCTGGTGGGCACCCGCGCACTCAGCCGGGTAGCGCGTGACATCAGCGACCTTTCCTTTGCCCTGCGCGCGCTGGGCGACCGCGCGCTGCGCGAAGTGGGTGAACGCATCCGCGAGCAACTGCGCGACATCGACTTCGCAGCTCGGTTGGGAGGCGATGAGTTTGTGGTGGTGCAGCACGAGCCCACCGACCGCGACCAAGTCGAAGAACTGATGAAACGTTTGGAACACGCGATCACCCAGCCACTCACCAGCTTGCGCGACCTGCCTGCGGATGCCCACGTAGCCGTGGGCGCCGCCCTGGGTTCGGCTTTGTATCCGCTGGACGGCGAGAACGTGTCGCAGCTGTTGCAGACTGCAGATCAACGCATGTATCTGAACAAGACACGAGATCGCTGAGCTACGGCTCGGCGCACTACCCACTTCCGAGGGATTTCATGACCCGGCTTTCTTCCGTATCCCCCACTTTGGCCATCGTTGGCGGCGGCTTCAGTGGCGCAGCGGCCGCCCTTCATTTCGCACGCGAAGCTACACGGCCTTTGCGTATTGTGGTTATCGAACCCAGGGCGCAGCTGGGCGGCGGCGTGGCGCACGGCAACCCCGAGCCTGTGCTCCGATTGAACGCCACCGATGCGCTCCATTCTCCCTACCCAGAATCGCCTTCGGCTTTCGCCGATTGGTTGCGACTCGAAGAAGAGCTCGCCCACGATGCCGAAGCGGTCGAAGCCTCGGGCCTGGTCTTTGCCCGCCGTCATGCCTTGGGGCGCTTCATGGCCGCGGAATTGGCTAAACACAGCAAGCACAACGCCAGCGGCTCCACCATCGAACATTTGCCCCACACCGCCACAGGCCTGCGCTGCGCGGATACGTCTTACGCGGTTGAGCTATCGGGAGGCGGCGTGCTGGCAGCTGACAAGGTGCTGGTGGCGCTGGGGTGGAATGCACCGGCGGTGCCGCCGGAACTGCAGACCCTTCACGACCACGACCGATGGTTACCCGACCCCTGGGAAACTACCCGCCTCAACAACATCCCCCGCCAGGCGCGCGTGCTTCTGGTGGGTGCGGGCCTCACGGCCTCCGACCTGGTTGCCGCCTTGCGCGCTCGTGGCCATAGCGGCCCGTTGATGGTGCTGTCGCGTCGCGGGCTGCGGCCCGCCACGCAGAATCCGTTTCGCAGCTCGAGCCCGATCTGGGAGCGGGTCTTCAAGGACCAACCGAGCTTTATCCAGACATACGGTTTCCCTGCAGGCCCCCGCGAGGCTTTGCGGGCCTTGCGCAAAGCCATGGCCAAGGTTGACCCCCTGCACAGCAGTTGGCACACCCCCTTCGATGAATTGCGCGACGCAGTGCCACAGTTCTGGCCGCGTTGGACGGAGAGCGAGCAAAAGCGCTACCTGCGCCATCTGAAGGTTTGGTACGACGCTTTCCGCTTTCGGAACCCGCCCCAGATCGAACGCGTTCTCAAGGCGGCGGAAGCCGAAGGCCAACTGGTTTTTCATGCCGGTCGATTGCGCGAAGTGAACGCAGTCGGCCACTATTTCAAGGTGCACTACCAGCCTCGAGCGGGTGGCGAGCTCGCGGCTCTGGACGCCGACGTCATCATCAATTGCACTGGGCCGCAACTGCGCCCCAGCACCAGCACCAATCCCTTCTGGCGGCAGATTATCCGTGACGGGTTGGGGCGAGATCATGCGCTGGGCCTGGGGATCGACGTAGACGCCCGCGGCCATCTGCTGCGCGCCGACGGTACGGCGCATGATGGCGTAGCAGCTGTGGGGCCGCCCACCCTGGGTCGGTTTGGCGAATGCACCGCAGTGCCTTTTATTGTGAAAGGCATTCTGAGTGTCCTCGACTCCTGGTATCCCTTGCCCGACGGCGGCCTCAGGACGACTCTTCCAACCTGACCCCCGCCTGCCGCATTTCCTCCAGCGCACGGGCCACCGAGCCATCCAGGTCGATACCGCGGCAGACATCCAACAGCACCGTCACTTCCAAGCCCTCGGCTCGCGCATCAAGAGCAGACCACAGAACGCAGAAGTCGGTTGCCAACCCACAAAGCAGGAGGTGCCTGACCTCGTGCTCACGCAGCCAGCCGGCAAGGCCAGTGCGGGTTCGGTGATCGTTCTCGCGAAATGCCGAATAGGAATCGATGGCACGGTCGGTTCCCTTGCGTACGATGAGCTGGGCCGGCCGGGTATCGAGGTCGGGGTGAAATTCCGCCCCCTGGGTTCCCTGCACGCAATGATCGGGCCACAGAACCTGCTCACCGTAGGACATGCTGATGGTTTCGTACGGTTGGGCGCCCGGGTGCGCTGAAGCAAAGGAATGATGGTCGGCTGGATGCCAATCTTGGGTAAGCGCCACCAGCGTGTGCGATTGCATGAGTTGGTTGATGCGCGGGATGATCACATCGCCCTCGGGAACGCCCAGGGCGCCGCCCGGGCAAAAGTCGTTCTGAATATCCACCACCAAGAGAGCGTCGCGTGTCATGGGGTACCTCCTTGAAAATAAATCGTGCCACTGAAGTTGTGCTCTTGCGGCTCCGGTATATCATCGAAAGCCACAACGTCCCGCCAGGGTCGAGCCGAGGTTGGCCGTAAGCTGGTGGGGCACTGACCTCATGGAGAGAGATTTGTCTGTATTGGAATCTCACACCGAACAATGGCTGCGCGAAGTGTTGGCGCAGGCACGCCATGTGCTCGTGTTTACCGGTGCGGGGGTGTCGCAAGAATCAGGTATCGCTACCTTTCGCGACCCGAGCGAAGGCCTGTGGGCGCGTTTTCACCCCCAGGAACTCGCCACTCCCGAAGCCTTTGATCGTAACCCGGCGCTGGTCTGGACCTGGTATGAGTGGCGCCGCGCGCTCATCGCCAATGCGGAGCCCAATGCGGCACACTTGGCCATTGCCCAGATGCAGCAACAGCTGCGGCGCGTTACCGTGGTCACGCAGAATGTCGACGATCTGCACGAACGAGCGGGCGCCGCTCAGGTGCTGCATCTGCACGGTCTGCTGGCGGCCGCACGTTGCCGACAATGCAGCGCTCCCTGGCAACATCATGGCCTCACGGCCGGGGTGGAACCACCGCAGGAACCCCGCGAGCCTCCCCGTTGCGAGCACTGCGGCGGCTATATTCGACCGGGCGTCGTCTGGTTCGGGGAGTCATTGCCCACCGCAACCTGGGACGCCGCGGCCCAAGCCAGCACCGACTGCGACCTTGTCTTCAGCGTGGGCACCTCGTCACTGGTCTATCCGGCCGCGGAACTGCCCCACAACGCACGCCACAACGGCGCCACCGTGGTACAGGTGAACCCCGAGCCCACCGCCCTCGACGACACCGCCCACCTGAATCTGCGCGGCAAGGCTGGCCCCATCATGGCGGCCATTGCCGATCTCTGCTCGGCATGAAGGCTCGTCTCACGGCGCGGGCCCTCGGCCACAAGTTGCGGCTGCACCAGTTGCAGATTCTCGACCGCATTCTCGAGCGCGGCTCTCTTTCCGCTGCTGCCCGCGATCTCAACCTCACGCAGCCCGCCGTCACTCGCGCAGTACGCGAGTTGGAGCAATTCGTGGGAGCGCCGCTCTTCGAAAGGTCCAATCGCGGCGTGGTCCCTACCCCCTTGGCCTTGGTCATCGGCCGACGCGCGCGTCAGATGCTGGCCGACATGCGCCTGCTGGCCGACGATGTCAATGCCGTGCTCGAAGGCTCGTTGGGTCACCTCGTGATCGGCACGTTGATTTCCGCGTCGGCGCGCCTGTTGCCCGAAGCTTTGAGTCGATTGCTGGCACAGTCGCCGAATGTCCAGATCCGCCTGGTGGAGGGGCCGTCCAGAGAATTGTTTCCCGCTTTGGCCGCCGGCGAGATCGACCTCGTAGTTGGGCGCCTGCCAGGCCCGGAGCGCAGCAGCGCGGCCGAGGCTTCAGCGCCCATGGCGCTGTCGCCGGATGTCGTGCACCACGCCCTTTATCAAGAGCGCCTGTGCTTGCTGGCCGGGTCGCAGCATCCTCTGCACCAGGCCAGCGAAGTGACGCTGCACGACCTGCACGACGACCTCTGGATCGTGCCCACCACGGCCTCGCCATTGCGTGACGTGGTGGAACAGACCTTTCGCGACGCCGGCCTCAGCTTGCCGACACGCCATATCGAATCACTATCTTTCCAAACCAACATCGGCCTTTTGCTCCGCACCCCGGCTGTCGCGCTTATGCCTTACGACGCGGCACGCACCTGGCTGGAGCTGGGTTTGCTTTATCAATTGCCGCTGCATGAGTTGCGTCATTTCGGTACGGTAGGCTACTCGCTGGGCAAACGCGGACCGCTCAGCGGTGCCTGTGTGCGATTGATTTCCTGTCTGGAGCATGTGGCTCGCGAAATGCAGATGGGCGCGGACAAAACCCTTGGGCAGCTGCCCACAGACGCAAGCGCCAAGCAGCGGGGCGGCAACCCCGTCTGAGGGGCAGGCATGCACCCTGCCATAAGCAAACAACATGGCGCGCACCCCGATTT
This sequence comes from Alcaligenaceae bacterium, assembly GCA_029265335.1. Classification (GTDB taxonomy): domain Bacteria; phylum Pseudomonadota; class Gammaproteobacteria; order Burkholderiales; family Burkholderiaceae_B; genus Verticiella. Next base: position 13,810 of record JAJUJN010000006.1, on the reverse strand, counting down.
GCATTTAGCAAATACGTGGGATAAGCACTAGACTCATCGCGTGTAGCCTTGCGCTTGCTCGCGGGCACCGCCCGCTCAACTGTCTTACTCTTTTGTTTGGAGATCGCCATGCTCGCATTTGGCCCGCCTCTCAATTTTCAACGCTGGCTCGACGACCATGCGCATCTGCTCAAGCCCCCCGTGGGCAACCAACAGGTGTGGCAAGACAGCGACTTCATGGTCACGGTGGTGGGTGGACCCAACCACCGTACCGACTTCCACGACGACCCGCTGGAAGAATTCTTCTACCAATTCAAAGGCAATGCCTGGCTGCGCCTCTGGGTAGATGGCAAGCCAGAGCGCGTTGACTTGAAAGAAGGCGATATCTTCCTGCTGCCGCCCCACGTGCGTCACTCTCCGCAACGCCCCGAAGCCGGCAGCCTTTGTCTGGTCATCGAGCGCCAACGACCCGAAGGCCTGATGGATGGCTTCGAGTGGTATTGCGAGTCCTGTGGCGGCCTGGTGCACCGTGTGGAAGTCCAGCTCAAGAATATCGTCACCGACCTGCCGCCGCTTTTCGAGGCCTTCTATGCAGACGAAGAGCTGCGCCGTTGCAGCCACTGCGGCACGTTGCACCCCGGCAAACACGCCACCCCCACGGTTTGAGGTAACAATGATTCAGAAAATCGACATGCACGCCCACGTTTTTCCGCCCATCACGCGGGAGGACGCCGAGCGCTTGGATGCCGAACAGGCGCCCTGGCTGCAGATTGATGCCAACGGCAAAACCGGCCACATCATGACGGGCAATCAGAAGTTTCGACCGGTCGATTCCTCGCTCTGGGATCCGGCGCGCCGTATCGCGGCCATGGACGAACACCAGGTAGACGTGCAGATCGTGTGCGCTACGCCCGTAATGTTTGGCTATTCGTGGCCTGGGCCCGCAGCTGCCGATTGGGCCGCTCGCATGAACGATCTCACCCTGGAGCATTGTTCGCACAATCCTCAGCGCCTCAAGGCCATGGCGCAGGTGCCACTGCAGGATCTCGAACTCGCCTGCCGCGAGGTAGAACGGGCACGCAACACCGGCCACGTAGGCGTGCAGATCGGCAACCACGTGGGGCCACGCGATCTCGATGATCCGCAATTGGTCGATTTTCTCATCCATTGCGCGGAAATCGGCATGCCGGTGCTGGTTCATCCCTGGGACATGATGACCGATGGTCGCATGAAGCGCTGGATGTTGCCCTGGTTGGTGTCGATGCCAGCAGAAACCCAACTGGGCATTCTTTCGCTGATTCTTTCCGGCGCCTTCGAGCGAATTCCGCGCTCGCTCAAGCTGTGCTTTGCGCATGGCGGCGGCAGCTTCGCTTTTCTTCTGGGCCGCGTGGAGAATGCCTGGCATCATCGCGACATCATCCGCGAAGACTGTCCTCGTCCGCCCTCGGAGTATCTCGACCGCTTCTACGTGGACAGCGCCGTGTTCGATGCCCGCTCGCTGCGTTTGCTGATCGACGTGATGGGCGCCGAACGCGTGCTGCTGGGGTCCGACTACCCCTACCCTCTGGGTGAGCAGGAAGTGGGCCGACTCGTGAGCACCGCCGATCTCCCCTCCGCCACCCAACAACGCATCATGCTCCACAACACCGTGGAGTTCTTTGGACTATGACGCTGGTAGCTGCGAATACACGTGGCGCACTTCCTCTTTGCCGTAGCGCCGTTCCAGCCGCCGAACGATGAAATGGCCTTGCGCCATATCCTGGAAGTGATTGATGAACAGGGTGTTGATGGCGGCGCCGCCGGCCGCGCCCAGGGCGGGTACGGTCTGCGCCGCGGCCTTTTCGGTAACCTGTACACCGAAGCGGCTGGCCACCGTAGAGATGAGACGCACCAGCACAGGGGCGCCCTCGCTGCTCAGCTGGCGCGTGGCGATGTGACGCGTAGCTTCGCTGATGGAGGTGGCCAAGGCCGCCCGCACGGCAAAGTAGCCGCTCTCGAGCGCATCATCTTCGGGCGTGGGGCCGCCCAGCGCAAACACCTCGATGCAGGCGTGACGAGTGTCGGCCTGCGCCAGCGACTCGCCTTCGCTGCGCGCAATATCGGCAATGGATCGCAACATGACGGTGGTGGTAATGGGCAGCTCCACCGCCAGACCAGCGAGCCCAAAGAAGCCGCCTGCCGCGCCCGAGGCAGCCACTCCCATGGTGTGCCAGCGTTTGTGGGCCTTGCTGCCGGGCTGGTCACGCAGTGATCGCAAAGCGGCATCAGAGGCCTTGAGCAAGGCGGTTTGGGCCAAGGCATTCACCTGGCTGCCCCAGCCTTTGGGCAACATGGCCAGGCCACGCTCCAGCGGTGTGCCGAGCATGCCCGTGAGACGCGCTGCGAGCCCGGGATTCTCGAGCAACGACTTGGCCAGCTGAAGATCGTTGAGATCTTGAGGTTCGAATTGCATCTCGTTATTTTACGGTGCTCTCGCCGGGTGATGCGCCACGCGCCAGACCTTGGAGTACCTCCGGGCTGGGCTGAATTTTGCCGGCTTGGAGCGCGTGCACGGCCTCGACCACGGCCTGATTCAGAGGCAGACTGCGGCCCTGCTCGGCCGCCTTGCGGATGGCATAGCCGTTGAGGTGGTCGACCTCGGTACGCCCGCGTGCGGCAAAGTCGGCCACCATCGAAAGACGCCGTTCTCCCAAGGCTTCGCCATGCTGCTGCAAAGCTTGATGCAGCAGCGCTTCGCTCGCTGGGTTTTCGTCCAGCCAAACGCTCGCAGCTTGCCCGAGCGGCGGCTCCGCACGCACCCCCGCTGCCGCCGCCGTGGACAGGATTTCGCGCGTGATGCCTATGATCAACTCACGAGCATCTTCACGCGCATGCAGGGAGCGCCCATCAAGCCCCGTGAGTAACAACAGGGGGTTACCGGTGGAATTCAGCACCAGCTTCATCCAGCGATAGCCAATGAGGTTGTCGGAAACCGTGACGGTGCCGCAGCAAGCCAGCAAGCTTGCCAGTTGCTGCACGCGATCACTCAGCGTGCCGTTTAGCTCGCCCACAGTAAGCGTGTCGGGACCTGCCAGCACTTCCACACAGCCGGGCGCCGTGAGGCGCGCGCCGAAGACCATGAAGCATCCCAAGGTGCGTTCGGCTCCCACTTCCACGCTGATCGCGTCTTCGTTGATGCCGTTCTGGCACGACACCACATAACCATCGCTCGCCAGCAAGGTGTGTACCAGAGGCAGCACCTGTGCCGTGGCGTCGCTGCGCACGGCCAGCAGGATGATGTCGAACCGCTCTTCTGTAGCCGCAGAAAAATCGTGAGCGGGCAACTTGAAAGTAGACACCTCGCTGCCATGTTGCAGGCGCAGCCCCCGCTCATTGATCGCAGCCACGTGATCCGACCAGCCATCGAACAGAGTGCAGGCAACGCCAGACTGGGCAAGATGCGCGGCAATGCGGCAGCCAATGGCGCCGGCGCCAACCACGGCGATACGAGGTGAGGTCATACAAAGCTCCTGTGAAAAGTTATTCTGCTTGAGGATGCTCACGCAACCAGCGCCAAAGTGTGGTGCGGCTGATGCCCAAACGCCGGGCGGCCTCGCTGCGGTTGTTGTTGCAGGCTTTCAGCACCCTGCGCCAATCCGCTGAGCTGCTGGCTGCCGCCACCTGAACCGGGCGAGTGAGCTCGGGCAGATCTTGCCACAGTACGGCGAAAGGCACTTGCGATAGGGTCTGCCACTCGCTGGCTCGCGCGGCGAGCCTTTCACAGACGTTATCGAGCTCGCGCAGGTTTCCCGGCCAGGCATGAGCCCGCATGGCGGGCAAAAAAGGAGCCAGCAACTGATCTGCCGGCAAGTCGCTGCGCAACGACTGCAGGGCGCTCTGCAATCGAGCCAGCGCCAGCGTTTCGATGTCTTGTGGTCGCTCGCGCAATGGCGGCAGATCTAGGGCGAGCACATTGAGTCGATAGTAAAGATCGGCCCGAAACCGCCCTTCCTCCACACGCTGCCTCAGCGGCTGATGGGTGGCGGCGATCACCCGAACATTCAAGGGAATCGGGCGTGAACTTCCCAAGCGCGTGACTTCACGCTCTTGAAGCACCCGCAATAAACGAGTCTGCAGGGTGGTAGGCATGTCGCCGATTTCGTCCAAAAACAAGGTGCCGGTGTGCGCCGCCTCGATAAGACCTGCCCGACCACCCCGGCGCGATCCAGTGAACGCGCCCTCGTCGTGACCGAAAAGCTCGCCTTCCAGCAGTGACTCCGGCACCGCGGAACAATTCAAAGCCACGAAGGGTTGCCGATGGCGGGCACTGGCGTGGTGAATGGCCTGGGCAAACCATTCCTTGCCCGTTCCCGTTTCGCCCGAGATCAATACCGTGTGATCCACACTGGCATAGCGACGTGCCGACGCCAGCGCCCGTCGAAAAGCCGGCGACTCACCCTGCATGTGCTCAAAACGATAACGGGTGACGTAGTGACGTTGCTGTCGCTGTTGCTGCTGAAGATAGCGGGCCACTTCCTGGCGGGCCACCCTCGCCATGGCGATGGCGTCTTCGATGCCCTGACGAATAGAGCGCTCGGAGTAAGCCAGGATGCCGTGCATGCCCATCTGACCCGCCGCCTCTACCACGATGCTGGAGCCCAGCACCACCACGCATCCGGATTCCCGTAGCGCCACCAGGGCTCGACGCATTTCGGGTTCGCTGCGATAGCCGCGTTGCACCACGCCTACCGGCAGCAGAGCGCGTATGGCATCGAGTTCGGCCAGCGGTTCGCCGAACGACAGCACGCCCACCGTGCTCGCATGCTGGGCGGCACGCTGCAGTGCCAAGAGCAGGTCGTAGCCATCGGCCTTGATGGTGGCCACGGGCGCACTGACATGGGCCTTGAGCAAGGCGGCGTTGGAGCCGGCACTCACGAAGGCGTCTACCTCTTGCGCTTCTTCGCGGGCTCGGGCCAGCGCCAGGGCCGAATCAAAGGCGGCATCCACCGCCTCGATGTGAGCAGATTCGGCATATTCGTGAATGAGGCTTTGAGCAAGTGCGCTGAGATGCCGATAACTGACAAAACACAGCCGCACTGGCTCACTCGGCAGGCCGATTTCGGCAACGGCAGGTAAGGGCCTCGGCGGAAGCGAAGGAGCCGTGCTACCCGTGCCCGTGTATGGGTTCATGGCGTTCCGTGAAACATCGTTGAACGTTGCACTGCAACAGCTTAATTCGGTTTTACTGGAGCATGGCGCGGGAAATCAAGCATTTATCGGTTCTCAATAAGTTGGCACGCTTATTGCATGTTCCCCATTGACCCATGACATCTCAGTACCGCGAGGAGACGATATGACAAAAGATTTGGGACCCCGTGTTGACCTGACCATGGTTGGTGATTGGGGCACAGCCAATTTCCACACAATTCTGGGGTGGATTTCTGCGCATATGCGCTGGCGCTCGGCGCCCCTGTCGAAGTTCACCATACGCACTGGCAGCGCCTATCGCGACGGGGTTGAGCAGGTGGGTCGCGGTGACGCCGACCTGGCCATTACCACACCGGCACACATCGGCGTGCGCTGGGCGCGCGATGGTGAACACTTCTACGGTTGTCGCGCCTTTCCCAACCTGCGCACCCTGGGTGTGCTGCCCCAAGACGACCGCCTCACTCTCGCGGTCGATGTGAACACCGGCATCACCTCGTTCAGCGACTGGCGTGAAAAGCGTTATCCCTTGCGCATGGCCTGCCCCAATCGCGATTACGACAGCCTGGTGAGCTATGCCGTGGATCGCATCCTACTGGCTCACGGCATCGAACCCAACGACATTCTGGAATGGGGAGGCGCCTTTCTGGAGCACGAAAACCCGCGCGCCTGCATCAACCAGGCGGTCCGCGGCGAGGCCGACGCGGTATTCCACGAGGCCATCATGGTGTCGAACTGGCGCGAACTGGTCACTACACGCCAGATGCGGTTTCTGCCCATAGAACCGCACGCCATAGAAATTCTCACCGAAACCTACGGCATGAAGCCGGCCCAGATCGAGGTCAATCGTTTGGAGAATGCCGAAGCCATCGACTGCCTCGATTGGTCGAACTGGGCGATTGTGGTGCGCGACGACATGCCCGAAGACCTCGCTTACCGCATTACCGCCGTCATGGTGGAGGAGCGGGCGGAGTTCGAGGCGCGCTTCCGGCACATGCCCGTGCATCAGAGCCCGCTCACCTACCCCATTGATCCGGCCGCCATGTGCAGCACCGCACATATCGACCTACACCCCGGCGCCGAGCGCTATTACCGCGAACACGGTTGGCTGCGCGATTGAGCACCCCCGCTGTTCCATAACGACAGGCCGCAAGGCCGCATTCAGGAGACTCCATCATGACATTCAACAATCTGCGCAGGCTCACGCTCGCGGCTTCTTTGCTGTGTGGCTTTGCTCTTCCCGCCCAGGCGGCCACCGACTACCCCAACGACGTGGTACGAATTGTGGTGCCCTTTGGCCCAGGCAACTCCTACGATCACACCACCCGCTACATTGCGGAACGACTCCATCACCACAGCGGCGAAGGCTTCATTGTGGAAGCCCGGCAGGGCGCCGTGGGCGGTGTGGCAGCGGGCCACGTGGCGCGCGCCAAACCCGACGGCTACACCGTGTTGCTGGCCGCCAACTCCACCCATGCCGCCAACCAGCATCTCTTCAAAGAACTGCCCTACGACCCCGTGGCCGACTTCGCCCCTGTTACCACCCTGGTAAAAGTGCCCCAGGCACTCATCGTGTCACCTTCGCTGGGGGTGGATTCCGTGGCGGAACTCATCGAACTGATGCGTGAACGTCCGGGCGAATTGAACTACGGCAGCTCCAGCGCCACCGGCCGGGTGGCAGTGGAATCGTTCCTGGATCAGGCCGACCTCAGCGGCACCCACATCGGCTACAAAACCACCACCCAGGGCGTGGTCGACCTGCACAGCGGCGATCTGCACTTCATGTTCACCGATACCGCGACAGGCGTGGCGCAGGCCGAGGGTGGCAAGGTAGACATCATTGCCGTGACTTCGGCAGAACGCCTGGATGCCATCCCCGACATTCCCACCATGGCCGAATCGGGCCTGCCTGGCTATGAGTTCGTGGCCTGGCTGGCGTTTGTGGTACCCGCCGAAACACCTGACGAGGTGGTGGGGCGCCTGGCCGAGCTCAGCAATGAAGTGATCGAAGACCCGGCCACTCGCGAGTTTCTTGCCGATCTCTATATCCAGCCCTACCCCGGCAGCCCCGAGCAACTGCGCGACCTCATCGCCAGCGACACCGAGCGCTGGGGCGAAATGATCCGCGCAGCTGGCATCGAGCCGCAGTAAACCCTTGCTGACATTCCACCTGGAGGAGCGGCACAACATGCCAGCCTTGCAGCACATCACCGTTATCGACCTCACTCACATGCTGTCGGGCCCTTACGGCGCCATGCTGTTGAGCGACATGGGTGCACGCACCATCAAGGTGGAGCCGCCGGGTCGTGGCGAGGGCACGCGTGAACTACTGCGCGACGACCCTCAATACTCACGCGGCGGCGACGGCGCCTATTTTTTGACTCTCAATCGCAACAAGCAGAGCGTGGCCATCGACCTCAAGCACGAGGCAGGCCGCGCTGTCTTTCTGGATTTGGTACGGCAGGCCGACGTGGTGATCGACAACTTCAGCCCAGGCGTTACACAACGCCTGGGCATTGATCACGAGGCGCTGGCTGCAGTGAACCCGGCCATCGTGACCTGCAGCATCACAGGGTTTGGCGAAACCGGGCCCGATGTGAACCGGCCCGCCTTCGACCAGGTGGTGCAGGCCATGGGTGGCGGCATGAGCATTACGGGCCTGCCCGATGGCCCACCCGTGCGCTCGGGCATCCCCATCGGCGACCTCGGGGGCGGCCTCTTCGGCGCCCTGGGCGTGCTTGCGGCGCTGCAGGCTCGCAGCGTCAGCGGCAAGGGACGCCATGTGGATATTTCCATGCTCGACTGCCAGATATCCATGCTCAATTACATGGCCACCATGTATTTCATGAGTGGCGAGGTGCCGGGGCGCATCGGCAATTCGCATTTCGTGCACGTGCCCTACAACACCTTTGCCACGGCCGATGGATACCTCATCATCGCCTGCATAGGCGACGCCTTCTATCAACGACTCAGCCAAATGCTCGGCCGCCCTGAACTGCAAAACCCCGCCTGGCAAAAACAAGCCGGACGCTTACCCGCCAAGAACGAAATTGAAGCCATCGTGGCCGAGGAAATGCAGCGACTCAGCACTGCGGAATGGCTGCAGCGGCTGCGCGAAGCCCGCGTGCCCTGCGGCCCCGTGAACGACTTTGCCGCGGCTTTGAGCGACCCACAGGTGCTGGCTCGCAACATGGTGCGCGCAACGCCTTTGCCTACGGGCGAACAACTGCCGATGCCGGGCAACCCGGTCAAGTTCTCGAACCACCCCGAGCCACCGCCGTCCCCGGCTCCCAAGCTGGGAGAACACACCGACGCTGTACTGAGCAGTTTGCCGGGTTACGACGCCGACCGCTTGGCGCAATTGCGCGCTCAAGGCGCGATCGGGTGACATCAGATTTGAATTTTCAACGATCGGTTTGCGCCGCTTCTCGCAAGGTGTTATAGTTCTTTTCTCTTCAAGCGCCCGTAGCTCAGTTGGATAGAGTACTTGGCTACGAACCAAGGGGTCGTGGGTTCGAATCCTGCCGGGCGCGCCATACACCGCAAAGGGGCCACAATCATCAACTGTGGCCCCTTTGTCCGTTTGGGGGCTGGTGATTCTCTCGAAACGCGGTAGAGTAAAGAGCCACTCCGGGTGCACGAGTTGAGCCATGTGGCCGTGCCGCCTCGATCAAGAATCCGCCATGACGCTTCGCCTGTTCCCCACGCTTGCCCGGTGGCTTGCTCTCCTGCTGCTCTGCTCGCCCACTGCGACGCCTGCCGCCGAGTCGCCCACTTCCACCATCCACATTCCTTCCACCCTCACCGAGGTGGCGCCGCAAGCCATGATGCCGTCGTGGTTCTTGAACGGGCGGCCCACGCCGGATGCGCAAACAGCGCTGGCGGTGTTGCGCGATGCGGCGTCGCACGGCCTGCATCCGGAAGATTATCAGGTGGCGGAGCTTGAGCTCGCTCTGGCGCAAGCCGAGCGTGGCGGGGTGGCGCCGCAAACGCTCACACGCTGGGACACCGAGCTGACCGCGGCGTTGACGCGTTATCTAAATCATGTGTATCACGGGCGGCTGAGCCCCGAGGCCTTGCAATACCGCTTTCAGGCGCCGCCGCGGCTGTGGTTCGATGCTCACGATTTGGTCTTGCAGGCGCGCCAGGAGGGGCGTTTGGAGGCGACGTTGCGCGACGCCGAACCCCAGGTGCCGATGTATGCCGCGCTGCGAGCGGCGATGAACCGGTACCGCTCGCTGGGAGAGCATTCCGCCTGGCAAGTGTCACTGCCGCCGCTGCCTGGGCGGAGCTTGCGCGAAGGAGACTCCTGGGCGGGTCTACCCATCATGGTGGAGCGACTGACGGTGTTGGGCGACTGGCCCGCAGGCTCGCCGTTTCCTCTCACTTATGACGCCGAGCTGGTGGCGGCAGTGAAGCGATTTCAGGCGCGGCACGGCCTGGAGACCGACGGCATCATTGGCCCGGCCACATTGGCCGCACTGCAGGTTTCACCGGCGCAGCGGGCCCAACAGATGGCGCTTACCCTGGAGCGCCTGCGCTGGACGCCATTGCGCTATGGCCCGCGCATGATCGTGGTGAATGTGCCGGAGTTCATGTTGCGCGCCTACGAAGTCGAAGCCGAGCAGATCGATCTCGACCTGGAAATGCGGGTGGTGGTAGGCCGCGCGCTGGATACGCGCACCCCGGTTTTTCTGGAACTGATGCGTTTTATCGAGTTCAGCCCCTACTGGAATGTGCCGTTTTCGATCGCGCGGGGTGAAATCCTGCCACGACTGCGGCGCGATCCAGCGTATTTCACCCAGCAGGGGTTCGAGTTCGTGACCGGCGGCGGCGAAGTGGTGCGCACGCTTTCCGATGAAGCCCTTGCCGCAGTGCAGCGAGGCGAGTGGCGCATCCGGCAGCGCCCCGGCCCGCAGAATGCGGTGGGCGATATCAAATTCGTGTTGCCCAACGACCAGAACATCTACTTGCACCACACCCCTTCCACACACCTGTTTGCGCGCAGCCGACGAGACTTCAGCCACGGCTGCGTGCGGGTGGAAGCGCCGGTGGCGCTGGCCGAGTTCGTGCTGCAGAGTCAGCCTGGGTGGACCACCAGCCGTATCGAAGAGGCCATGGGCCGCGGGCGGTCGAGCACGCTGCGCCTGATCGACCCGCTGCCAGTTTTGATCACTTACATGACCACGGTAGTCAAGAACGACGGCACGTTGTATTTTGTGCCCGATATCTATCAGCACGACACCCGTCTGGAGCAGGCATTGCTCGATGCCCGCCGCTCACCCGCCTGAAGTCATCGTTACCTCGCACCTTCACATGAAATTTTCTTCTCCCCAACCCCGTCGTGGCTTCCTCGCCACGGCCACGGGCGCCGCCGCTCTGTGCGGCTTTCCGCTGGTGGCGCGCGCCACCACCCTCACCGCCTCGACCGTTCGCGATCTGGCCGCCGATCACACCCATACGCATGAGAGCATCGAGCTCACCTACGCGATTGGTGAGCGCTACGTGCCCAGGGCCCTGAGCGAGCTCGACTACTTTCTGCGCGACCATTACTCCGGCCAGGTAGGCAAGATGGATCCGGCGTTGTACGACATCATGTACGCATTGCGTCGATCCTTGCGCGCGCGCATACCCTACCAAATCATCTCCGGCTACCGTTCGCCCCAAACCAACGAGCATCTACGCACCACCCGCGGCGGCGGTGTGGCCAAACGCAGCCTGCACATGGACGGCAAGGCAGTGGATATTCGCCTGCCGGGCGTGCCGCTGGCTGAACTGCGCGATACGGCGCTGGAACTCAAGCGAGGTGGTGTGGGCTATTACCCAGGCAGTGATTTTCTGCATGTGGATACCGGGCGCGTGCGCGCCTGGAATGGCTGAAAGAGCCTCAACACCGAGCCGTAGCGCCTTTGTACCTTTTGGCTATCTGTGATAGCACTCCATAAAGCGATTCATTCACTACAAGGAAAACTCAACAGATCTGTGTCAGCGCAAAGTTTCATCGAAATCGATTCCAACATCAAAGCCTGGGTGCGGGGTGTGCCGGTAGGCGATAACGCCATCGAGCAATTGAAGAACATCGCCTCCCTGCCGATTCTGGGCGGTCATGTGGCCGTCATGCCCGACGTTCACCTGGGCATGGGCGCCACCGTGGGCAGTGTCATCGCCACAAAATCCGCCATCATTCCGGCGGCCGTGGGTGTGGACATCGGCTGCGGCATGATGGCGGTTCGCACCAGCCTCAGCAGTGCCGACCTGCCCGACTCACTGCGGCCCTTGCGGCGCGATATCGAGAAAGCCGTGCCTGTGGGCTTCGAGTTTCACAAGCGACCGGTCTTCGAGGGCAAGGGCAAGAGCCCGGCCATCACGCCCGAGCTGGTTGCCAGGGCAAAAACCCTCAACGAGCGCTTTGACAGCCTGCAGATCATGGCGAAGGTAAAACGGCTCAACGAAGGCCGCATGTGGTCGCAGTTGGGCACCCTGGGTGGCGGCAACCATTTCATCGAAATCTGCGTGTCGGAAGACGACGAGGTCTGGGTGATGCTGCACTCGGGTTCACGCAACGTGGGCAAGACCTTTGCCGACGTGGCGATCGCCATGGCCAAAGAAAAAGCCGAACGCGAATCGCGAGAATTGCCCGACAAGACTCTTGCCTGGTTGGGCCAGGGCACAGCGGAATTCGATATGTACGTAGAAGCGCTGCTCTGGGCTCAAGATTACGCTGCGCTCAATCGGCAGTTCATGATGGCTCTGGTGCTCGACGTCATGCGTGAGCATTTTGGCGAAAAATTCAGCACCCACGAAAGCGCCATCAACTGCCACCACAATTACGCACAGCAAGAAGAGCATTTCGGGCGCAAGATGTGGATCACCCGCAAGGGTGCAGTATCTGCCAGCCAAGGCACTCTGGGCATCATCCCGGGCAATATGGGAGCTCGCTCATTCATCGTGCGTGGCAAGGGCAACCCGCACTCCTATCATTCTTGCTCCCACGGCGCCGGGCGAGTGCTGTCGCGCACTAAAGCCAGGGCGCAATACTCAGCTCAAGACCTCGCCGATCAGACTGCAGGCGTGGAGTGCCGAAAAGACCGCAACGTGGTAGATGAAATTCCGGCCGCTTATAAAGACATCGATGCCGTGATGGCCGCCCAGAGCGACCTGGTCGATGTGGTGGCGGTGCTCAAGCAAGTGGTTTGCGTGAAAGGCTAAGGCTGGCGTGCCAGCGATTCGATGCGAGGCCGGCTCGCGCACTGGCGAGCCGGCCTGATACCCAGCGAGTACGCTGAGGCGACCGCTTTATATGGCGAGGTCGAGGCCGGCGTTGAGGTGATGAGGGGCTTCACCGGAACGAACTTTGACTTCTGCCACCGGTTCGGAGCCTGCCGTAGCAACGAAGATGGCAAATACCCCCAATCCTGCCAGGATGGTCAAGTACGGCGTGATTTTTAGCCAACTCATGGATGTGTCTCCTCTTGGGTATCCGCATTTTTTAAAACGCTTCAGCTAGCGCTCGAGTCTGTTTTGCAAGGCGCACCCCAGGTGCTTTCGGTGTTCTGGAACAGATGCTTGGGAATACGCCCATGCACGCCTTTTACGCCGTCCACGATCTGGGTGAGGGCAAAATCCACCGCGAGACTCGAAGCTGCATAGGCCTCGGGCACAGACATGCCGGCAAAGTTACCGAGCATATCCACCGACCGTTGCACGGCGATTCGCGCGGCCTCGTCGAGATCTTCGTCGAGCCCCATCACGATGTAATGCTCATCGGTTTCGGCCAGCGGCCAGGGTTGCTCGCATTGCTTGTGCAGAATGAACTGCACGGTAACCGCTTGCGATACCTCCAGGCCGGTGAGGTTCACCTCGCCATCGCCCTGGGCGGCGTGCCCATCGCCGGTAAGAAACAGCCCGCCCGGCACCAGCACCGGTAGATACAGGCTCGAACCGGCGGTGAGGTCTTTGAGATCGAGGTTGCCACCAAAGCGACCAGGCGGCACGGATGACACTTTTTTGGTGGGTGCCACTCCCATGGTTCCCATGAAGGGCGCCAGCGGAATATCGAAGTTCTCGTTGAAACGCCCCACGTTGGCATCCATGTCGAGGGGGATCACTTTCATCCAGGGCGCGTCGAGCAGATCCGGCAAGGAGCCAGCTCCGGGAAACGTGAGGCTGACGCCGAAATAGGGTGGCCGCGGTTGCACGTCGAGGATGCGGACTTCGAGCAAATCTCCGGGCTGGGCGTCGTTGATATGCACCGGCCCCGTGAGAATGTGTGGACCGACATCTTTCTTGACGGTGGTCATGATGTCGATCAGACCCCGCACGTTGTCGTCGATTTCGAGCTTGTGCTCTTTGAAAAAGCTCTCGGGATCTTTTTCGGGGATGCCCACCGAGCTATAGGTGTCGATTTTGACCGTAGCCCCGGAGTCGACTTCGAGCACAGCTGGCACATCCGGCGCGAAATAGCCCCAGATAACGGTTTCGGGCGTTGCCTTCAGGTAATGGTCGGGCTCCCCAGCCTTATCTTTTGCGTCTGCCGCCGGTGCCGCGCTCCCGGTGGCAACAAAGAGGGCAAACAAGCCCAGTCCTCCTAGCGTGGTCAAGTACGGCGCGATCTTCGGCCACTTCATGTATGTCTCCTTTTGGATAT
>JAJUJN010000053.1 GCA_029265335.1 Alcaligenaceae bacterium | reverse complement strand
GGGTAAATCCGTGAGTGCCTTGGCCATCATGGGCCTGTTGCCGCAGTTTGCCGCGGCAGATGCTTCCACGTTGCGATTTGGCGAACACGATCTGCGACGCCTCACACCCGAAACCATGCGGCGGCTGCGTGGCAACGAGATCGGCATGATTTTTCAAGACCCGATGTCGGCACTCAATCCGGTACTCACGATCGAAGACCAGATCACCGAACCGCTGCGCATCCATAAGCAAATGACCCCGCAGCAGGCTCGCGAGCGGGCCCTGGAATTGCTGGGTCTGGTGGGCATTGCCGAAGCAGAATCACGGTTGCGGCAGTATCCCCACGAATTTTCGGGCGGCATGCGGCAACGGGTCATGATTGCCATTGCACTGGCCTGCGGCCCCAAGCTGCTCATCGCCGACGAGCCCACCACGGCACTCGACGTCACGATTCAAGCGCAAATCCTCGAGTTGCTCAAAGATCTCACTCAGCGCCTGGGCATTGCGTTGCTGATCATCACTCATAACCTCGGCATCGTGGCGCGCTACGCTGATCGGGTGCTGGTGATGTACGCCGGCCAAGTGGTGGAAGAGGGCGCAGCCTCCACCCTGTTCCACACGCCGCGTCATATGTACACCACTGGGCTGATGCGGTGCGTGCCGCATTTGCAGGGCGATCCCAACGCGCGGCTCGCCGAAATTTCCGGCTTGCCGCCCGATATGGCTCAGCTGCCGCCGGGCTGTCGCTTTGCACCACGTTGCCCCGCGGCCATCCACGCCTGTCAACAGCCTCCCGAGCTCCATACCACGGATGTTGGCAGCGTCTCGCGGTGCATTCGGTCTCATGAGCTGGCCGCCAACGGGCTGGGCTGGGGGTCGAGCGCCGCAGCCCAACCCGCCATCCAAAGCGAGCCCACCGAGGCGCCGCTGCTCGACCTGCGTCACCTGAGCCGTTCTTTTCGAGTGCGTCAGGGTGTGCTGGGCGAGGTGCGTGCGGTGCACGCGGTGCAAGACGTCAGCCTGTGCCTGAAACCTGGTGAAACGCTGGGTGTGGTAGGCGAATCGGGCTGCGGCAAGAGCACCTTGGCCCGCATGGTGCTGCGGCTTGATCGTCCTAGTGCGGGAAACATCATGTTCGAGGGCCAAGACATCACCCATTTAGGCCATCGGCAACTGCAGTCGGTGCGGCGTCGCATGCAGGTGGTGTTCCAAGACCCCTCGGCTTCGCTCAACCCCCGCAAAACCTTGGGTGAGATCGTGGCCGAGCCCATGCGCGTGCACAAGTTGGTACGCAATGCCGACGAAGCGCGCGCAAGAGTGGGTTCCTTGCTCGAGCAGGTAGGGTTGCGCGCCAGCCTGCAAGATCGCTACAGCCACCAAATTTCCGGCGGTCATCGTCAGCGCGTGGGCATCACCCGGGCTCTGGCGGTGGAGCCGAGCTTTATCGTTTGCGACGAGGCCGTGTCGGCGCTCGACGTGTCGGTCCAGGCCCAGGTGGTGAATCTTTTGGGCGACTTGCAGCGACAACGGCAGCTGGCTTATTTATTTATTGCCCACGATCTGGCGGTGGTTCGCCATATATCCACCCGCGTCGTGGTGATGTATTTGGGGCGTGTGGTGGAGGAGGGTGCGCGCGATGCGCTCTACAACGAGCCACTGCACCCGTACACGCGCCTTTTGCTCGACGCCGTGCCTACTACCGATCCCAACTACGAAAAGCAGCGGCGCAAGGTGAGCCTGCAGGGCGAGATGCCCAGCCCATTCGCGCCCCCCAGTGGTTGCGCATTTCGCACACGTTGCCCCATGGCCACTGCCGAATGCGCCGGCGAAGTGCCCGAGTTGCGTGAAATTCGACCAGGCCATCGTGTGGCCTGCATTCGGGTGTAGGGCGCCATGGGTTCATTCATCTTGCGCCAATCGGGTCAGTTCCTGGTCACCCTTCTTGGGGTCGCGTTGCTCATTTTCTTTTTGCTGCGGGTTTTGCCCGGCGACATCGTCGCCGTCAAGCTGATGGGCGACGGCATTACGGTATCGCCCGAGGTGCTGGCAGCCGAGCGGGCCCGCTTGGGCCTGGATGCCTCCATCTGGGTTCAGCTCTGGAATTGGATCACCGGCTTGTTCACCCTCAACTTGGGCACCTCACTGTGGACAGAGCGTCCGGTGGTGCAGGAGATTGCCGAGCGTCTGCCGCTCACCCTGGAATTGGCAGTGATGTCTACCGTGCTGGGCGTGATCATTGCACTGCCACTGGGCATTGCGGCCGCGCTCACCCGCGGCACCCTGATTGATCAGGGCATTCGGGTGTCTACGGTGGCGGGCCTGTCCATTCCTGGCTTTTGGCTGGGCCTGCTGGTACAGACCTTTCTGCTCTCGGTGTTCGGCTGGCTGCCGCCAGTGTCGAGCACCAGTTGGGCTTCCGACCCGATGGGGCGCTTCAGTCAACTGATCTTTCCGGCGTTGGTGGTGGGCTGGCGGATGTCGGCCATGCTGTCACGCATGCTGCGTTCGTCGATGCTCGAGGTGCTGCAGGAAGACTACATTCGCACGGCCCGCGCCAAAGGCGCGCGCCCACGTGCGGTGATTGTTCATCATGCCGCACGCAATGCCTTGTTGCCCACGGTCACGCTGGTGGGGCTGGAGTTTGCCTTTCTGCTCGGCGGGCTCACCATCACCGAGCAAGTTTTCAGCTTGAACGGCGTGGGTCGCTTGCTGGTGCAGGCGGTCACGCAGAACGATTTCATGCTCATCCAGGGATTGGTGATGCTCTTTGCCGTCACTTTCATCCTGGTCAACTTCTTTGTCGAAATGCTCTACGCCGTGCTCGACCCGCGAATACGGGTGCAGCGCTAGGACCGCCATGAGTGAATCCACCACCACGCTCGAAATGCCGCAGGCCGCCACGATGTCGAACTGGGGAGCGCTGGCCCGTTTTGCGCGCCGACAACCACTGGGCGCCGCGGCCGCCATGTTTCTGGTGGTTCTGCTGCTGGCCGGCATCTTTGCTCCTCAGGTGGCGCCATATCACCCGCTCGATACCAATTACGACGCCATTCTCACACCGCCGAGCTGGGCGCACTGGATGGGTACCGACGAGTATGGCCGAGACATTTTCTCGCGTGTGATCTACGGCGCCCGAACCGCGCTCATGCTGGCGGTTTCCGCTTCGTTGCTGGGCTGCACGCTGGGCGCAGCCATCGGCATTTCGTCGGCTTATTTTGGCGGCAAGTACGACACGATCATGCAGCGTGGCATGGACATCATGCTGGCGATACCCGGCATTGTGTTTGCCATGGTGATCGCCGCCGTGCTGGGCCGCAACATGATGTGGGGGCTCGACGTGAACTTGATTCTGGCGGTTGCCATTCCGGGCGTGCCTAATGTAGCGCGGGTGTTGCGTTCGGCCGCTCTCAGCGTGCGCAGCATGCCCTATGTCGACGCCGCCGCTGCCGCGGGATTCTCGCATGGGCGCATCATCTTTGGTCATATGGCGCCCAATTTGGTGGCGCCCTGGCTGGTCCTGGTGAGCGCGTTCGCCGCACAAGCCATCTTGCTGGAATCGGCGCTGTCGTTTCTTGGCATCGGGGTGGTGGAACCTACTCCTGCCTGGGGGCTGATGCTCACCGGCCAGAGCACCCAATTATTTGTCGAAGCACCCTGGTTGGTGATTTTTCCCGGCTTGGCAGTGAGCGTGACTGTGTTTGCCTTTAGCTTGCTCGGCGACGCCCTGCGCGATTTTCTCGATCCGCGCCTGAGGCTTTCTTGATTGGCCCAGGTTGGCGCGGATCGTTGACAACCCTCCGCAAGGCGGGGGAACACAGGTGGAGGAAGCACATGAAAACATCTAGGAGACTTTCGGCCGGTTGGCTGCTGGCGTTGGCGCCGCTGGCTGCGCCGCTTTTGGCGCAAGCCGAAGCACCGCAGCGGGGCGGTGAGTTCGTGTATTCGGTATCGCAGGGCGACCCCGCCACGCTGGATTGTCACGCGGGTTCGTCGATCACTACCATGCTGCGCGTGGCGCCGCATTATTCCACGCTGTTGAAGGTAGACCCCAACGATTTCCCCAACGTGATTGGCGACCTGGCGGAATCGTGGGAAATCTCCGACGACGGCTTGGAGTACACCTTCAAGCTGCATCCCAATGTGCGCTTTCACGATGGCAGCACGCTCGATTCCCACGACGTGAAAGTGAGCCTCGATCGCATGCGCAATCCGCCCGAAGGCGTGTTCTCGGCGCGGGAGCCCATTTACAAAGATATCACCGCCGTGGAAACCCCCGACGAGCACACGGTGGTAGTGCGTCTGGGGGCTCCCAACGCCGCCATGCTCGAAGTGCTTGCCGCGCCTACCGGCTGCATCTACTCGGCCGAACTGCTCGAATCCGATCCGGATTATCCTGCCCGCAAGGTGATGGGCTCCGGGCCGTTCCGTTTCGTCAGCTTCACGCCCGGCACTGAGTGGGTGGCAGAGCGTTTCGATGATTACTTCGTGGAAGGGCGGCCATATCTTGATCGCGTGCGCTCGTTGTCTCTGGCCACACCGGCAATGATCAATGCCTTGGCCTCGGGGCAGGTGATGACCGACTTTCGCGGCATGACCGAGCAACAGGCGCAACAAGTGGTGCAGACACGCGGCGACGAGGTGGAGGTGCAATACACCGACGGTTCGCACAACCTGCTGCTGTTGATGCTGCCCAATGTGGAGCGCGAGCCATTGTCGGATCCGCGCGTGCGCAAAGCGCTGGCGCTGGCTCTGGATCACTGGGGCGGCTCCAAGTTGGTACAGCGCTCCACCCACACCAACGCGGTGGGCGGGTTGCTGCGACCGGGCTCGAACTTTGCCCGCACCCCGGAGGAATTGGCCGAACTGCCTGGCTTCAGCAAAGACATGGAAGCCGCGCGCGAAGAGGCTCGCGAACTATTGAGCGAGGCGGGCTACGAAAACCTCAAGCTGAACTTCTTGAACCGACGCTTCTTCCCCTATGTGGGCGTGTTCGTGGCCGACCAATGGCGCCGTATCGGGGTAGAAGTGGAACATGAGCAGCCCGAGGATCCGCAGTTTTTTGCGCGTCGCGACAATGGCGATTTCGATGTGATTCTGAGCGCCTTTTCCGACTTCGCGGGCGACCCCGCCATTCAGTGGATGAGCTTGCCCTCGTACAAAGACAATCCCACCAACTTTGGCCGCTTCAACGACGAAAAGGTGGATGCCTATTACGAGGCCATCAAGCGTGAAATGGATCCGGCCAAACGCAAGGAAATTCTCCAGGAAGCCGAAGCCTATGTGCTTGAACAGGGCTACGTGTACCCCTTCTTCTGGGGTAATCGCGTGATGGTGATGGATTCACGCGTGCAAAACTACAAGGTCTCGCCCTCGAATTGGGTAGGGCTCGATTTCGGTCATTTGTGGCTGAAGGAATAGCCTCCTGAACGTAGTTGGGGAGTCGCCTCTGTACGTTAGCTGGCAGCAGGCTTGCTGCGCTCGTGAGGGCGCAGAGCCTGCTGCCCGGCAAAAGCACCCTCGACTTTTTGGAGCAATGCCCGCACACTTCGTCTTTCTTGAACAGACTTCAGCAAGCAGTGTCGGAGCCTCCATGAATATTTTCGAAGCGCTACGCGAAAGCCATGAACGGCAACGCGAACTCATCAAAGCTCTGTTGGCCACCCGCGGCGATACCGAGGAGCGACGCGAGCTTTATCAGGAGCTCAAAACCGAACTCCTGGCTCACGAGCGCGCCGAGGAGCGTCATCTCTATGCGGTGATCATGCAGGAAGACATCGGCGTGGAGCCGGCCCGCCACGCCATTGCCGAACACCACGAGATCGATGAGTTGGTGGAAACCCTCGACGACACGGAGTTCGACAACCCGGGCTGGCTCGCTCAGGCCCGCACGCTGGGCGACAAGGTCGAGCATCACCTCGAAGAAGAAGAGCAAAAGTTCTTTCAGCTGTCCGGCAAGGCCCTCACAGAAACTCAAAAGAAAGAACTGGCAACCGCCTATCTCGAGGACTATCGCGAAGCCAAGGCGGGGTAGGGCTTGAACATGGCGCCGCCCAGTCTCAAGCGTTTGGGTGTGGCGGCTCTGTTAGGGGTTTTGGTGGCTTGCGGCGGCGATAGCCCCGAGCCGCCGGCGCCCTACGTTTTTCACGTCGACGACTCGGTGTCTCCGTGCGGCGATTTTTACGCCTACGTGAACAACCCTTGGCTGCGCACGGCAGAGCTGGCCCCTCACGAGAAGGTCACCGGCCTTCTGTATGAGATGGATGTCGAGATCGAGGAGCAACTACGCGTGCTGCTCGAGTCGCCATCCCACACACAAACGCCAGCTTGGTGGCGGATGGTGCAACAGCTCTATCACGACGCGCTTGATGAACCCACACTGGAGAATCTGGGCTTCGAACCCGCACGACCGGAGTGGGAGCGCATTGCAGCGCTTGATTCCAAGGCGGCGTTGCGACAATACCTCAGGGACAGGCAGGCCCGAGGTATTCCAGAAGTGTTCGAGGTCTCAGTCACACCTCACGTCTATCGGCCCGAACAGATGGTTCTGAATGTCGATGCAAAGCCTTTGGGTCTGCCTCGCGCGGATTACTTTTTCGACGAAGCTCACGCAGAAATCGCTGCGGCCTACCGACGCTACTTGCAGCAACTTTTGGTGCAGGCAGGCTTGTCCGCGTCGCAGGCTCACGAGCGGGCCAAGCTGGCTTTTGATTTGGAAAAGCACTTGGCGGCGAATTTTTTTGACCCCTTGGCATCATCTGATCTCAGAGACGACTTCCTGGTTGTCACTCATGCAGAAGCGGAAGCCTATACGCCTGGCTGGGGCTGGGCCGAGTTTCTGCTTACCTTAGGGTTGGATCCCACAGCCCCATTCTTGCTCGAGAAAAGTGATTACTTTCCCGCCCTAAACCGCTTGATCGAAGATCTGCCCCTCACTCAGTGGCAGGCCTACCTTCAGGCCAAGTGGCTGGATCGCTCAGCCAGCTCCTTGGATCGGCACTTTCGCCAGATTCGCTTCGATTTTCGCGCACGCTATCTACACGGTGCCGAGGAGGAGCAGCGCTGGAGTGAGGTTCTTTCAGAACTGGATGACACCGTAGGAGAACTGCTGGGCAGGGCTTACGTGGAACACCATTTGGTGCGCGAGAACAAGGCAAGAGCCGAAGCTCTCATGACCGAACTGCGTGCGGCGCTGCGTGATCGCCTCTTGCGCCTCGATTGGCTGCACGAATCGACCCGCCAAGAAGCCGTACGAAAAGTGGACCTGCTGCGGGTTTCGATAGCGTATCCGCACGCTTGGCGTGATTGGGAGGGCCTCAGCCTTGAGCCCGCGCAATATTTCAACAACAGACTGCGCTTGGAGCAGTATGCGTTTCAACTCAACGTAGTCGATCAACTGGGGCCGACACCGCCCGAAGCCCTTTGGGGGCTAGGGCCGCACCATGCTAATGCCGAATATGACGCGACGTATAACGAGATCCACGTGATGGCGGGTTATCTGCGCTCACCATTGCTCGATCAGCGCACTGATGTGGCCGTACAGCTGGGTGGCTTGGGCGCCATGTTCGCACACGAGCTGTCCCACGCCTTCGACGACGAAGGTATCCAGTTCGATGCGACGGGTTACTTGCGCGATTGGTGGACAGAGCGCGACCGTGAGGCATTTGAAGGAAAAGTGGCACGTCTGCGCCAGCAAGTGAATGAGATGCGCCCTTGGCCCGACCAGCCGGAGCTCGGCCCTGATGGGGCTTTGACGTTGGCAGAAAATATTGCCGACCTGGGCGCGATGGCAATTGCCTACGACGCCTTGCGCGCTCACTTGGCACGGCATCCGCATGACCATCGCAGGATCGGCGGCTTCACCCCCGATCAGCGCTTCTTCATGGCGTGGGCGCGCATGTGGCGAGAACTGGTTCGTCCGGAACGACTGCGCGAGTGGCTGGAGGTAGAAGCCCATCCGCCGGGAAAGGTGCGTGCCCTGCTGGCGCCGTCGAATATGCCCGCCTTTGCTCGCGCCTTCGCGTGTGCGCCCGGCGACCCGATGGTGCGTTCGGCCGAAGAGCGAGTCTCTATCTGGTAGGCGCCGCCCCGGTTTGAGCCATGTCGGGCAAAGTGTTGCGGCGGCACCTTCGAGCCACTTGGCCTTAAGCAGCGCTCGCTCAAGCGCCGTCGTCGATCACCTTGTGGTGGCCAGATTCTCCTTGCTTCCAGTAAGACGCAATGCGCATGCGGCGTGCCTCGGCACCAGGCTTGGCCAGCAGCTGTTTGCGCAAGGCGGCCATGGCACGGTTTTCGCCCGCTGCCCAGATAAAACCGTGGCCCTGTGGAATCTCCAGGGCATCGGCGGCTTCCGCCAATGAATCCACCCACTGCAGATCGAGTTCGGCGGCGCTCTGCCAAGAGCGCTGGTCGGCGGCGTCGTTCAGCTGCACTCGAACGACTGCGCGTGTGTTGGCCGGCAATTCTGCCAACCGACGCTCGATGGCTGGCATGGCGGATTCATCACCAAAAAGCCACTGCCATTGCAAGTCTTCCGGGAGCAACATACTGCCACGGGGGCCCGCCAGGCCCAGCCATTGGCCAATAGGAGCGCTGCGCGCCCAGCTCGCTGCCGGCCCATCGCCCTGCACCACAAAATCCATCTGCAGGGTGCAGTTGACCGGATCGAAGTTGAGGGGGGTGTAGTCGCGCGTGATCGAACGAGGTTCTTCGGTGTGTGGTTTGCCGTCGACGATCTTCGGCAGGTTAGGGCGCTCGAGATCTTCGTGCGGCAAGATCAACTTCACGTGGTCATCAAAGCCATCGCTTTTGAAGTCGTGTAGTGCTTCGCCGCCCAGGGTCAGTCGGACGAAGCTGGGCGTGAGTGTTTCTCGTTTGAGGAGTTGAACATGACGCGACCGAAATGGATGGCGCACGCGTTGAATGAGGGTCTTTTCTTGAGTGGACATGGCGAGCTATTGGTTGTTAAAGTCTACTATTATCCATCCAACAAGTTGAATTAGTCAACAATTAGCCCATTCCATGAACCCCTCCTTGCCGCTTGACGTCTTCGACAGCATGCACGAGCTGATGCGGATGTTCCGCCAACGCCTGCGCAAAGCGCTGGTGAACGTACACCCTGAATTGACCTTCAACGAAACCCGGGTTTTGATGCGCACCGGACGTGTGCCCGGGCTCACCCAGAGAGAACTGGTGGAGCACAGCCACGCCGACAAAGCTCAGATGGCACGAATTCTTGCGCAGCTCGAACAACGAGGCTGGCTCACGCGCAGCGCGAGCGAGAACGACAGGCGAGTGCGTTGTTTGCGCTTGAGTGCGGAAGGCGAACGGATCTTTGCTCAGGTGCGTCAGCTGCAGGAGCGCATAGCGGCTGAACTACTGAGCGACTGCTCAGCAGAGGCGCAGCTGCAATTGGTGACGCTGCTGCGTGAAATGCGAAACAACGCCACTGCGACCGAAGAGATTCTTGAGCCGGTCGCTGACTGAGTATCGGAGGTGCAAAGCTTTGCAAGTGGGTACACGGCACCACGCGTTAGTGAGTGATCCCTGCTGCCTGCCGAGCGCAAAGAGGCACCGCTCGCCTGCTCTTTGCCGTGCACAACTCTGCGGGTGCAATCGCTGATCTGTTGATCCATTCATGGACATTGCGCCAAATAAAAAGCCCGACAGCTTTTGGCTGCCGGGCTTTCCTGGTGGGTAGGATTTCACTTCGAAATCAAACCTGAAACTGGTCGGGGCGGCGGGATTCGAACTCGCGACCCCTTGCACCCCATGCAAGTGCGCTACCAGGCTGCGCTACGCCCCGAAAGACTGCGACTATAACAGGGTTCTTCGGGGCTGTGCAAGTTAGTGCGGTTTGAGTCCGAGGG
>JAJUJN010000135.1 GCA_029265335.1 Alcaligenaceae bacterium | reverse complement strand
TCGCCGACCCCCCGGCCGAATCGCCTTCGACCAGAAACACTTCGGTGCGTGACGGATCGCGGCTCTCGCAGTCGGTGAGTTTGCCGGGCAGCACGGCCACGCCCGAGCTCTTGCGCTTTTCTACCTTCTGCTGGGCGCGAGTGCGTGCCTGCGCTTGCCGAATCACCAGCTCGGCCAGCTTGCGTCCGTGCTCCACATGCGAGTTCAGCCAGAGATCGAGCGAGCCTTTCACAAATCCCGACACCAGTCGCACGGCATCCCGACTATTCAGTCGCTCTTTGATCTGACCCTGGAATTGCGGGTCGAGCACACGGGCCGACAACACGAAGCTCGCCCGGTTAAAGACATCTTCGGGCAGCAGACGAATGCCTTTGGGCAGCAGGTTGTGCAGGTCGACGAAGGTTTTCACCGCATTGAACAAGCCTTCGCGCAAACCGGCCTCGTGCGTGCCTCCCGCCGGGGTGGGAATGAGGTTCACATACGATTCGCGTACCACGTGGCCATCGGCACTCCAGGCCACCACCCACTGCGCGCCCTCGCCCTCGGCAAAGGTATCGTGATCCCCATCGGCATATTGCGCGCCCTCGACTAGAGGGATGAGCAGCTCCGCGTCGGCCAGCATCTCGGCGAGGTAGCCCCGCAAGCCTTCGGAGTACAGCCATTCTTTGTGAGCAGGCTGCCCCTTTTCCTGGCGGTACACCACCTTGACGCCCGGCAACAACACCGCCTTGCTGCGCAGCAGGCGCAGGAGCTCGGCTTGTGGAACCTGCGCCTGATCGAAGTAACGGCCATCGGGCCAGCACTTCACCCGCGTACCGGTTTTGCGCCGTGGCGCCGTGGCCACTTCGCGCAATGGCTCCACCAGCTCACCGCCTTCAAAGGCAATCTGATGTTCTTTGCCGCCGCGCCACACCGTGACCTCGAGGCGCGTCGACAAGGCATTGGTGACCGACACACCGACCCCGTGCAGGCCGCCCGAAAAGGCATAGGCGCTTTCGTTATCTTTGTCGAACTTGCCGCCAGCGTGCAAGCGCGAGAACACCAGCTCCACCACGGGCGCGTCTTCTTCGGGGTGCACACCCACGGGAATGCCTCGACCATCGTCTTCGATGGTGAAGCTGCCGTCGCTGTGCTGGGTGACTTGAATCTGCCGGGCAAAGCCGGCCAGGGCTTCATCGGCAGAGTTGTCGATGACTTCCTGCACGATGTGCAGGGGATGTTCGGTTCGGGTATACATGCCGGGGCGTTGGCGCACCGGCTCGAGCCCTTTCAGAACTCGAATGGAAGCTTCAGAATATCGTGTGGCCAAGATGGCTCCAACCGCAGAGAAAAATCCGGGAAGGCGCCATTGTACGAAGTGCGCAGCTCAGCGCTCAAACGGAAGTGGGGTCTTCGTCGAGAAAAGGTTCCAGCAATGCCTGCGCCAATTCCACTTGATCGTCGGCCACCAGCAGAATCTGCGCATTGAGATCGTTGGTGAGCGAAGTGGGATACAGCGAGCCAAACGCCGAGCCTTGAATATGGTGCCGAATGCCGTATCCCTCCATGAGGGCAGAGATAATGGCAGCTTCGCCGGACGACTTGAGGGTGTAGATGGGTGTCATGGCACTCCTCGAAGGGTCAGTTCGCGGCGGAACAGGCCTCAGCCCAGACCGCACATTTGCAGGAATGTGTCCCACATTACCACCATCTGCGGCGTGTTGTAGGCCCAAAACCCGGCTACCAGCAAAACCGCCACGAGCAGCCGCAAGGCCCAACGCCAGGCTGGCGATATCACCAGCGACTGCGGCTTGTCGGCTTGGCTCTGCGAACTCGCCGCCGATGGAGGTGAAGAAGCAGACTGTTTTGTCATGAATTCATGGAGAGAACCGAAGCGGATCAACTGAGCGCAGGGGCAGCGGGCCGCGTGCGGGCAGTTTCGTTGATGGGCAAGCACAACGCCCCCGCAATCACACCCAGTACCACGCTCATCCACCACACGATATCGTACGAACCGGTTTGTGCATAGAACACGCCACCTAGACATACACCGAGCGAGCTGCCAACCTTTTTCCCCAAAAACACAATGACCGACAGTGTTGCTTCAAACCGAAAGCCATACACTTGCGCGATCAGCCCTTGCGTGAGCGGCACCGTGCCCAGCCAGAACAAGCCCATGACGGCCGCAAAGGCATACAACACCATGGGCGTGAGCGGCATGGCCAGCATCAGCACCACAGCCAGCGCCCGCAACCAATACACGCCGGCCAACAGCACCTTCTTGCTGTACTTGCCGCCGAGCTTGCCGGCCCAGAATGAGCCCAGCACATTGAATAACCCTATGAAGGCCACCGCCATGGCGCCATTGGCCGAGGTGAGGCCCGCATCCAGGGCGTAAGCCGGCAAATGAAGGATGATGAAGGCCGTTTGGAACCCGCAAACGAAATAGCTCCAAAACAGAAAATGGTAGGAGCGATCACGCATCGCTTCGGAGGTGGCTCGGCCCAAGGTGAGTGGGCGCCCACCCGCTGCGGTGATCTCCTGCGGTTTGCCCCGCAACCACCACGCCAAGGGAATGACCGCTGCCAGCAGCGCCGAAAACACCCACAAAGTGCCTTGCCAGTCCACACCCTGCATCAACCACTGACCGGCCGGCACCAACACGAATTGCCCCAGCGATCCGCCCGCACTCACGAAACCCATGGCGGTGCTCTGCGAGGCCGGCGGCACCACGCGCGCCACCACGGGCAATATCACCGCGAAGGTGGCCCCGCCCTGCCCTATGCCAACCAGAATGCCGGCCGTTAGATACAGTTCGAGCGGCGTGGCCGCATAGCGCATGCCTATCAAGCCCAAGGCATACGCCAGCAACGACAGAGCAATGGCCCGCCCCGAACCCCAACGATCGGAAATGGCGCCAAATACGATGGCCATGGCTCCCCAGACCAGATTCTGGATGGCGAACGCCACGGAAAACGTTTCGCGGCTCCAGCCGTGGGTGATGCCCATGGGCTGCATGTAAAGACCGAAGCTCGCCCGGATACCAATCGCCAGAAGCACGATGATGGACCCGAGAATCAGGGTGCGTACAGCAAGGCGGGTATTGTGAGGAATGGGTTGCGACATGTACGAACCTGTGGGGGAATCTGGGCCGAGTTGGACACGGTTGACGCCTAAGCCAACCGCGATCATAGCCCGCGAGGTTGGCACCAGCCGCCCCAACATGGGAACTGCGCGCCACGAATCGCGTCGTATCGGGTACGCTAGTTGTGTGGCCAACCACCTTGGAGCCCCAGGCTCAAGCTACCCGGAACGGGTGAGGAGGAATCAATGCTGACCGCCAAACAACAGGAAATTCTCAAGGCCCTGCGCTCAGGGCGTCGCTACGAGCACGACAAAAACCTGCAAACGCTTATCGAAGCGGGTCTGGTGGAAGAAAAAGACGGCACCTGGCGGCTCACCGACACTGGTCTGAAAGAGGCCAAAGTGGCCGAAGGCTTCGGCGCCGCCATTGCTGACGCATTCTTGCCAGGCAGCGGTAGCGGCAGCGCGCGTTAACGCCCTGCCCCAGGCAAACCTTGAGCAGCCCTAAAAATGTGGGCATTCTTGCCGGCCGCATGCCGCTGCGGCCGGCGCTAGCCAATCGAGGCGTGCTCAGTGGGTGGAAGGTTGCCGGGCCTTCCGATACGAAGCGCGCACCATGCCATACAGCCCGCCCCCGGTGAGCGCCCCAAGCACGTAGATCACCACCACGAACACGGCCAGCGGCGCCGTCATGTGGAAGGTGAAGAAGTTGAGCGTAATGCTGGCCAGGTTCTGCAGGGCAAAAATGATCACTGCCAGCGTGAACACCACCACAACCGCCAGATAGAGCTTTTGACGCATACCAATCCTCGATTGAAAAGAAGAAAACTTTGTAAGTGGTTACGTTAATGCCGAAACACTGACGCTGGCGGCCGCATTGGGTTCGCCCCAGATACCCAGCCATCCATGGCCGTTGGTCAGCTTGGCCTCCCCGTCGGTCTCGGCCTCTGCCACCAGCCGGTATTCGTTATCGTAGAGCTTCCAGGAAGTTTGAACGCCGCGAATCTGCACCTGCCCCGCAGGCACGCGTCGCCAGGCGGTATCGCCGTTCGGTCGCACCGCCACCACATGCACTCCGGCGGATAATTCGGGAATGGTGTCGCGGGGCTCGAAGCGTTGGCCGTTCATGTTGAGCCAGTCGCTGTTGTTGCGCCTTTCTACCTGCAGCTGCAAGAGGTCGCGCCCCCAGTTCACGGGTATGGTGAGCCCCATACGCGTGCGCGCAGAACCATCAGGCAACACCGGCTGCGCGTCGTTCAGCACAATCCAACCGGGTAGCTCAGGCACGCTGCTCAGTCGCAAACCGATATCACCCATGGCCAAGGCCACCGACGACCAATCTTCATTCACCAGCAGCCAGTTCTGGCCCAAGCGGTTTTGCCAAGCGTCCGGCAAAGCCGGCGCCGCGCTCAGGCGCTGGCCTACCGGAAAGGCCAGCGTGTAGTGTCCGTAATTTGCCCGAAAACGCCGCACGAGCCAGACCACTCCCTCAGCCTCTTCGCGCCGATAGCCCAGGCTGGTGTCGTTGGGGTCTACGAAGGAGCCATCGCTGTCGAGTTGCCACTTGGCTGCAATATTGCGCCATCCGTGGCCGCTCCACTGAGCCACATCAATGCCGTTGTTCTGTGCGGCAGTCACGCGCAGAATACTGTCGTAGCTGCCATACACCCCACTGATGGCAGCCACCTCGCCTGCCATCGCAGAGTGCGGCTGCCCCGAACTCCGCACCAAGGGCTGGGGCATGCTGCGCAACGTGCCGCGTTCTACCAGGGCGTTGAGCAGAATGCGCTCGGCCAGCGCTCCCGCACCATAGGTGTTGGAGGCCCCGGTGATCATCACCGCCAGCTTCTCGTCGGGCATCACGAAAAAATCACTGCCATAGAACGCCGTGCCGCCGTTCTTCTCCCAGCAGCGCAAGCCCTCGGCTTGCAGACCGGGCGCCGCCACGCTGTCCCAGCCCAGACCGAACTGCAATTGCGGAAACGGGTACCAGGATTGGCCGGCGGTTTGATTTTGTGCCATGGCGCGCACCGACTCGGCCGACAGCACACGCACACCTTCAAACATGCCCTCATTGAGAAACATGGTGGCCAGTGCATCATTTCTTGCGGGGTGGATATCAAGCCACCGGTGCCGTAGGCTTGCACATACTCCTGCCCCTGGCGCACGCCGTTGTGGTAGGGGTGGCCAAAACTGCCTTCCGGCAAGGGCTCCAGGGCGAATTGGCTGCGCCACATCCCGAGGGGGTTGAGAATCTCCTGCCTCACGAACTCGGGGTAAGAAAGATTCGCAACTTCAGCCACCACGTGTTGCGCCACCGTAAAGCCATCGTTGCAGTACACCGAGAATTGCCCTGGGGCGGCCTTGAGATCAAGGCTCGCCAACGCGGCCAGGGTTTGCTCTTCGTAATGAGGCACCGCGCGAAAGGTGAAGATGTTGCGCTCATTGGTGCCGGGCAGGCCCGACGAATGATTCAACAGCATGCGCACCGTGATGTTCGCATAGCGCGGGTCAGCCATTTGCCAACCCGGCAAGTAGCGAATTACGGGTGTGTCGAGGGCGACCAGGCCGCGATCCACCAGAATCATGATGGCTGCGGTAACCACCACCTTGCTGCAGGAACCAATGTTGTAGAGCGTGTCGACCGTGGCCGCCGCGCCGGTTTCCCGGTTGGTCACGCCAAAGGCTTCTTCCCAGACGATCACGCCGTTGTCCTGCAAGGCTACCGATACCGAAGGCGTTCCAGATTGCGCCATGGCCGCGCGGATGGCGGAACGCCCATCGGCAATGGTGGCGCGATAGTTGTGATCGGTATCGTTGCTGCTCCCAAACCACCAGTCACAGCCGCTCAGCGCACCCAGCCACGGCGCCGCTGCCGCGCCTTGCAACCAACGCCGTCGCGTGAGGCCCTGCACCAAGGGAGCTGCTGCAGCACCGCCCGGGTGCGTACGACCACTCTTGCTATGGATCTTCATAGGGTGTCTCC
>JAJUJN010000436.1 GCA_029265335.1 Alcaligenaceae bacterium | reverse complement strand
GCCAAAGCTCACGACAAGAAATACTATCGTCACTCGGGCTACCCGGGCGGTATCACTGAAACGAACTTCGAGAAAATGCAGCAGCGTTTTCCGGGTCGTGCGCTCCAGAAGGCTGTCAAGGGCATGCTGCCCAAGGGCCCGCTGGGTTACGCCATGGCCAAGAAGCTCAAGGTTTACGCCGGCGCCGAGCATCCGCACACCGCTCAGCAGCCCAAACCTCTGGATATCTAAGGACAGGTCATGATCGGTAATTGGAACTATGGCACCGGCCGCCGCAAGACTTCGGTCGCGCGTGTGTTCATGAAGAAGGGTTCGGGCAACATCGTCGTCAACGGCAAGCCCGTCGACGAATACTTCGCCCGCGAAACCGGCCGCATGATCGTGCGTCAGCCTCTGACACTCACCAACCACCTCGAATCGTTTGATTTCCACATCAACGTGCATGGTGGTGGCGAAAGCGGTCAGGCAGGTGCAGTGCGTCACGGTATCACCCGCGCACTCATCGACTACGACGAGACGCTGAAGCCCGAGCTCAAGCGCGCTGGCCTCGTTACGCGCGACGCCCGTGAAGTGGAACGTAAGAAGGTTGGTTTCCACAAGGCACGTCGCCGCAAGCAGTTCAGCAAGCGCTGATTTCTGCCTTGGGCCTGGTGCCCAAACAACAAAACCCCCGACAGTGTTCGGGGGTTTTGTTTTTTTACATGCAGCAGTTCGCCCAGTCATGAAAAAAGGGCCGGCACCCTTCAGAGGTACCGGCCCTACAGTCGGAGCTCAGCCTGAGAACAATCAGCTCTTGATCGGGCGGGGTGCGACGACCTGAGTCATCAAATCGTGGTCCCACTCACCTTCGACCACTACGTGTCCGGCGGCGCCCAATTCGAAGGCTTCGATCAGGTTGTGGTTCACGTAGGCATAGACGCCGGGCTGCTTGAAGGTGTAGATCGCTGCAGCTGATGCGCCACCCGGGATGAACCAGGTTTCGATATCACGCACAGGCGTGTTCGAGAATTTACCCAGCGGCCAGAACCAGTCGGCGTGGCCACCGATCAGGTGGGGGCGGGTATCGCGGTTGCACTGCCCGTGCACAAACAGCACCGTTTCACCAACCTTGGCCTTAAGCGCGTTTTCGCCAGTGAGTGCGCCTACCTTGCCGTTGAACACCACATGGGTGGGGATCAGCTTGCGCATGGCCTCGGTCGTGTCACCGTAGCTTTCAATGAGACTGCTGTACTTCTTGTACTTGCCGTTTTCATCCTTGGGTATGTACAGGTCGTGCTCGCCGATTGTGTAGATACGGTCATAGTGCAGCGTATTGCCGTAGGCGTCCTTCAGGCCATCACGGGGTAGAACAAGCAAGGTTCCGTTCATGCCGGTGACAACATGCCAGGGCACCATGCCTTCTGGGGCGCAGTGGTAAATGAACGCACCGGTGCGGTCAGCCTTGAAACGCAGTACCACTTCCTCGCCCGGGTTCACTTTGGTCAGCGCCGCGCCGCCCAGCGCGCCAGTGGAGCCGTGGAAGTCGATGTTGTGCGGCATGTGGTTGGTCGCGGGGTTCACCAGGGTCAGCTCGACGTAGTCGTTCTGATGCACCACCAGGGTCGGACCGGGCATGCTGCCATTGAAGGTTTGCGCCCAGATGGTCGTTCCCTTGTCGTCGATCACCATTTCCTTTTCTTCGATGACCATGCGGAATTCGTAGATTTTCGGGCCGCCGGAGGCGATTTGCTCATGCTCATGCACGAATGGTGGAGCGACGAGGTCGACCTTCACGCGAGGCAGTTTGGCGATTTGATCCGCGGTGTAGGAGGTCGTCGGCGGAGGAGTGAGGCTGACCGGCTTGGCGCCCCCGGCGGAGGCCGAGTTGGCTGCCAAGGCAGGAGCCGCTGCCGCCGCAGCTACTAAAGATCCCGATACAGCACCAATACCTGCGTTTTTGAGAAAAGCACGTCGTTCCATGATGTGGCTCCTAAGAGTAGGTAGTTATTTTTTCTTGGTTCCATTTAAACGTGAAACATTTTGTGCTTCTTTGCTTCAGAGCAAACTCTCAGGCAGATATTTTCATGCTCTGCATATAATTGGATAACTACCAACACTTTTC
>JAJUJN010000505.1 GCA_029265335.1 Alcaligenaceae bacterium | reverse complement strand
GGCGGTACGCCTGGCCGAGGTGCTGCGGGGCGTGCTCACGGGTCAGGGCGGCGAGAGTGTCGATACCGGCTTGAGCAGCTCGGCGAGCGGATCTGCCGGCCTGGGCGGTACCGACAGCGGCATGGGCACTGGCATGAGTGCCGGCATGGGGAGCGGTTCGGGCAGCGCCCTGGGCGCCCTCACCGGACGCAACACCACAGGCGGCAGCAGCGAAGGAGTCATGGGCGATAGCGCGCAGGGTGGCTCACGCTCCTTCAGCGGAGGCGGCGCAAATGTGCACGCCGACCCAACCACCAACACGCTCATCATTACGGCTTCTCCGCCCATCTACCGCAATCTGCGCGCCATCATCGAGCAGCTCGATGTGCGCCGCCCCCAAGTCTTTGTCGAAAGTCTGATCGTCGAGATCATCAGCAGCGATGCGGCCGAATTCGGCATCCAATGGATGGCGGGCCTGGGCAACGTGAACAGCAGCGGCGTGAGGGGCATTGGCGGCACGAGCTTTGGCGGCCAGGGCAGCAATATTCTTGGCATCGCTGCCAACCCGGCCAGCATCGGGCAAGGCCTCACCTTGGGCGTGGTCGATGGCACGGTGAACCTGCCGGGCGTGGGCCGCATTCTGAACCTCGGCTTTTTGGCCCGGGCACTCGAGAGTCGCGGCAACGCCAATATCCTGTCCACGCCCAACCTGCTGACTCTGAACAACGAAGAAGCCCACATCATGGTGGGCCAGAATATCCCCTTCCCCACAGGCCAATACACTCAACCCGGCATCGGCGGCGTCAACCCCTTCCAAACCATCGAGCGCCAAGACGTGGGGCTGCAGTTGCGCATCCGACCCCAGGTGTCGGAAGGTGGCACCATCAAGCTGGCCATCCATCAGGAAGTGAGCAGTGTCGACGCTTCCGCCACCGCAGTGTCGTCGGATCTGGGCGTGGTAACCAACAAGCGCGAAGTCAATACCAACGTTTTGGTGGACGACGGCCAGATCATTGTGCTGGGCGGCCTGCTCGAAGACAGCGTGAGCGGCAATCGCGAACAGGTGCCAGGGCTGGGCGACATTCCTCTGTTGGGCAATTTGTTTCGATACGACACGCGATCGCGCACCAAGACCAACCTGATGATCTTCTTGCGCCCTTACATCGTGCGCGATGCCGATGCCACGCGCATCACGGCCCAGCGCTACGATCTCATGCGTGAGCTGCAGCCGCAGAACATGCCACCCGACCATTGGCTATTGCCCGATCTGGGCCTGCCCACCCTGCCGCCCCGCGTGGCTGGCGAAGGCGATATTCTGCCGGCCAGCGCCTCACGCACCGCCGCCGGCGATGCCATGGTGGTGCCGCAAGATCCCGCCGCCATTTATTCCAGTCGGGGCTCCAACATCATTCTGGCCGAGAGTGTGGCTGGCGAAGCTCAAGCAGAACAAGCGATGGATCAAATCCAGCGCGCCGGCTTCGCACCCTATGTGCAAGTGGTGCGTCGCGACGGTAATCCGTATTATCAAATCTACGTACGCGCCGCGCGCGACGCCGCGTCTACCGATACCGTGATCAATGCCCTGCGCCAGCTGGGCTTCC
>JAJUJN010000483.1 GCA_029265335.1 Alcaligenaceae bacterium | reverse complement strand
CTGACGAGGCTGTTAGCGATGTCGTATTTGGCTGCGAGGATTTTGTACCCTCCTTTGCCCGCGAGGTAGTCACGGACCACTTTCAGTTTGATCCTGAGGTCGAATGTCCTCATATGCCCTCCAAGGTTGTGTGCAACTCTTGGGGGTCACTTCAAACCCCGGGGTGATTCAGGTGGATCACCCCGGCGGGCAGGGGCAGCTACCTACGTTCGTGCAGCTTGCTGCTGAACTCCCGCAGCAGAGCTACGCCGGGCTGATCCTTGAATCCACTTTTACGCGCATTGCCGATATGCTGGCCTACACCCAGTGGGCGCGCTGGCCCGGCCTGCGCTGGCTGGTAACCCAATCTTTTGATACCACCGCCGCCCTGCGCCGGGTGAAGCAACCGGTGTTGTTTCTGCACGGCACCAGCGACCGAGTGGTGCCGGTGGCCATGCAGGAGCAACTCATGGCCGCGCAACCCCACGATCGCGCCAGGTGGCGGCAAGCCAGCTTCGAAGGGGCGTCGCACTCGGGTGCGAGCCGCCACCCCGAATACGCGGCTGTCGTGCGGAATTTCGTGACTGAAAACAAAAAAGGGCTTGCCGGGTTCAGCGACAAGCCCTGAAAAGCCCCTTCGTTTATTGGCTCGGATCGGGGAGCATCTTGCCCGGGTTCATGAGCCCCAAAGGGTCGAGCGCGGCCTTGATGCTGCGCATGACGTCGAGCGCTTCGCCGTGCTCCACCACCAAATACTCGCGTTTGCCCAACCCTACCCCATGCTCGCCCGTGCAGGTGCCACCGCAAGCGATGGCGCGCTCGACCAGGCGGCGGTTGACAGCCTCGGCCCGAGCGACTTCGTCGGGATTGTCGGGATCGATCAAAAGCACCATGTGAAAGTTGCCATCGCCCACGTGACCCAACACGGGCGCCGTAATACCCGCCTCTTTGGCGTCGGCACTGGCGGCGTCGATGCAATCTGCCAGATCGGGCAAGGGCACGCACACGTCGGTGGTCATCATGCGCTTGGGGCGCTCGTAGGCCATGCAGGCATAGGCACAGTCGTGCCGGGCTCGCCATAGGCGGCTGCGTTCCTCGGCCTGGGTAGACCACGCAAAGGCATCGCCGCCTGCATCCTGGCAGATATCCTGCACCATCTCGGACTCTTCCTGCACTCGGGCCGGCGAACCGTGGAACTCGAAGAACAGGTGCGGCACCACCGGCAGATCGAGTTTGGAATAACCGTTGACTGCATCAATCATCAATTCGTCGAGCAATTCCACACGGGCCACACCGATGCCGGCCTGCATGACATTCACTGCCGCTTCGACCGCGGCGCGCACCGTGGGAAAGCGGCAGGTTGCCGCCAGCACGGTTTCGGGCCGGGGAAAGAGGCGCAGGGTGATCTCGGTAACGATGCCCAGAGTGCCTTCGGCGCCGATGAAGAGGTGGGTGAGGTCGTAGCCGGCCGACGATTTGCGCGCCCGACAACCGGTGCGGATGATGCGGCCGTCGGCCAGCACCACCTCGAGACCACGCACCACCTCGGCCATGGTGCCGTAGCGCACCGCGTTGGTGCCGCTGGCTCGGGTGGACACCATGCCGCCAATGCTGGCGTCGGCGCCTGGATCGACCGTGAAAAACAGACCAGTGTGCTTGATTTGCTCGTTGAGCGCGCGGCGCAGCAAGCCGGGCTGCACCACGCAATCGAAGTTGCCTTCATGAACCGCCAACAGGCGGTTCATGCCGGAGACATCGATCACCACCCCACCCCGCACG
>JAJUJN010000519.1 GCA_029265335.1 Alcaligenaceae bacterium | reverse complement strand
GGCGCTGGCGCGCTTGCAGGCCGAAAGACTGGTGAAGGCCACCGCCCTGCGTGGCTATCGCGTGGCCGAGGTTTCCCTCACCGAAATGTGGGACGCCATCGAAACCCGGGTGCTGCTCGAAACCGCTGCCTTGCGTGCGGCGATCGAGCACGGCGACGCCAACTGGGAAGAGCGCATCGAGCTCACATTTCACGCCCTGGAGCGCTCGGCATCGCGCCTGGCAGCGCGCGAAAAACCGGTAGACGAAGCCGCTATCGAAGCGCTGGAAGAGCGGCATCGCGGCTTCCACGAGGCGCTGGTGAGCGCCGCGCCCTCGCGCTGGCTGCGTGAGCTTTCCGGGATATTGTACGTACAAACTGAACGCTATCGTCGACCTTTGCTGGTACAGCGTTGGCAGAATGCCGATGGTCGAGCGGGCGTGCAGGGCGAGCACCGCGCCCTGCGTGATGCCGCGCTGGCCCGTAACGCCGAGGTGGCGGCCAATCTGCTGGCCGCGCACCTGCGCAGCACGGGTGATTACATCGAGCGCCGCGGGGATCTCAGCTGAGTGATTGAGGTGCCCGGGCCGAAGGGCCCGGGTCAAGGAGCAGAGGCGACTCAGGCGCCAACCTTGCCGCCGTCCTCCTTCCAGATCACCACAGTCGCTGAACGCGGGCGCCCACCGCTGGCTTCGGGCCAGCGCGAGAAGGCCAGGGGATCCTCTTGTGGCGCCACCTCGGGGCGGCGAGGGTGAGCACCATACTCGCCCGGATGCTGGATGTTGATGAACACGGCCCGCTGATCCGGCGTCCAGGTAATGCCCGTGACTTCACAGCCCGATGGGCCCACCAGAAAGCGGCGAATTTCGCCGGTTGTGGGGTCTCCCACCAGCATCTGGTTGTTACCCATGCCGGCGTAGGCACCCGCGTTGGAAAAGTTGCCGTCGGTCTGTATCCACAAACGCCCATCGGCATCGAACGCCAGTCCGTCGGGGCTATTGAAGATGTTCTCGGGCGTGACGTTCGCCGAACCCTGGTTCAAGCCTTCGGCGTGCACCGTTGGGTTGCCGGCCAGCACAAACAGATCCCATTCGAAAGTTTCGGCCGTGGCATCGCCGCCTTGTTCGCGCCAACGAATGATCTGGCCATACACGTTATTGGCGCGCGGGTTGGCGTCGTCGGTGTCGCCTTCCTTGCGTCCGCTATTGTTGGTCAAAGTGAGGTAGACCTCCTGCGTGGCAGGATGCACGGTGACCCATTCTGGACGATCCATGGGCGTGGCGCCAACGGCGTCGGCCGCGGCCCGGGTGTTCACCAACAACTCACCGTGATCGGCAAAAAGGTCGCCCAGAGTGCGGCCATCGGTGGTGGCGGTACTGCGGTCGAGCAATATCCATTCGCCCACGCCCAT
>JAJUJN010000154.1 GCA_029265335.1 Alcaligenaceae bacterium | reverse complement strand
CGATGACCGGGGCCACCGAGATGCTGTCGGACTGGATCTACGATGTCGACCCCAGCCCGGTGCTCTTGTTGCTGATGATCATCGCCCTCTATCTGTTGCTGGGCTGCTTCTTTGAGTCGTACTCCACCTTGTTCGTTACCATGCCGATCATCCTGCCATTGGCAGAGGCAGCCGGCTTCGACCTGATCTGGTTCGGCATTCTGGTGGTAGTCACTATCGAGATCGGCCTGCTCACTCCACCTTTCGGCATGAACGTCTTCGTACTCACGTCGGCGGTACGCGACGCCTCTGCGGGGCCCATCTTCCGTGCGTTGGTACCCTTTATTGTGTCCGACCTCTTGCGCATCGCGCTGCTGGTGCTGTTCCCCGCCATCGTCCTTTTCTTGCCCAATAACATGTAAGGCCGTGCAGGCTGGAATCCCATGACCAAAAAGCAACTCACTCTGAATTTCGACACTGTCGGTGAAGCCCTGGTGGAATTGCTGCGGCTGCGCGGCATCGATTACATCTTTGGCGGCGCGCCCACCTCGATGATGGAAGCCTTGGCCAAGCAAAGCAGCCAGAGCGAGACGAGCCTGCACGGTGTGGTCACGCCCCACGAACAGACCGCCGTGGCCATGGCTCACGGCTATTACGCTGCCACGCAACGGCCGCAGGCGGTGTATCTGTATTCCAT
Source organism: Alcaligenaceae bacterium (assembly GCA_029265335.1). Classification (GTDB taxonomy): domain Bacteria; phylum Pseudomonadota; class Gammaproteobacteria; order Burkholderiales; family Burkholderiaceae_B; genus Verticiella. Next base: position 4,863 of record JAJUJN010000154.1, on the reverse strand, counting down.
CGTGGGCACCGCCAACGGTCTGGGCGGCATCATCAACGCGGCTCGTGCGCGCATTCCCATGATCATCATCTCTGCGCGTTCGCCCATCTCCGAGCGGCGCGGTGTGCCAGGTGCGCGCGACATCCATGTGCAATGGGCGCAAGAAAGTTTCGACCAGGCTGCCATGGTGCGCGAATACGTGAAATGGGATTACGAAGTTCGCCAACCCGAGCAAGTGGCCGACGTGCTCGACCGCGCTCTGGAAGTGGCCATGGCCGAGCCGCGCGGGCCGGTTTACATTTCTGTGCCGCGCGACGTACTCGCAGCGCCATTGCAAGGCTTGACCATCAACGAGCCCTCGCGGCGCCAGTTCCACCCTCGCCTCACGCCCGATCCTGCTGCACTCGATGCGGCGGCCGAGCTGCTGGCCCAGGCCAAGGCGCCGGTGATCGTGACCGCCGAAACCGGTATCACCGCCGCCAATCGCGAAGCCCTCGGTCGGTTGGGGCTGGCCGGTGGCATCGGCGTGCTCGAAGCCAGCCCGGTGTACAGCAATCTGTCACCGGATCACCCCTGCCACCTGGGCTATGTTTTTGCCTCACAGGTCAATCCTAGCCTCGAGCAGGCCGACGTGATCCTGGCCTTGGAGTGCGATGTACCGTGGTTCACTGCGCGCGTCAACATTCCGCCCAGCACCCGTGTGATCCAGGCCGGCGTCGACCCGCTGTATCAGCACCTGCCCATGCGCAACTTCCCCTGCGATGTGGCGCTCATTGGCCACGCCGACGTGATTCTCAATGGCTTGGCCGACCGGGTAGAAAAACAGGTGCCCGACTCCACCCGCCAAGCCCGGCTCGAACAACACCAGGCGCGGCGCGCCACCGAAAGCCAGGCGCTCGACGAAGCCGTGCGCAAAGACAGCGAACGGCAGGACATTTCGGCCGCCTGGGCCAACCACGCGCTGGCGCAGTTGGTAGATGACGACGTCATTCTAGTGAATGAATACCCCGTGGACTTGCGTATCGTTCAGCCGCAGGGCGCGGGCAGCTACTTCGGCCCGTCGCATGCCGGCGGCCTGGGCTGGGGCATGGCCGCCGCCCTGGGCATTCAGGCCGCCAAGCCCGATGCCACCGTCATCTGCGCCGTGGGCGACGGTTCCTACCACTTCAGCTCACCGTTGTCGTGTCACGAAGTGGCGGCCAGCGAGAACCTGCCCATCCTTACCGTCGTGTTCAACAACGGGGGCTGGAATGAAGTGCGGAAGAGCGTACTGAGTACTCACCCCGATGGCCATGCCGCCAAAGCGCCTGTGATCCCTCTCACCACCTTCGGCTCCCAAGCCAGATTCGAAGCGGTGGTGGAGGCCTTCGGCGGGTTTGGCGCGAGGGTGACCGACCCCCAGCAACTCCTGCCTACCTTGCGCGAGGCCTTGCGCGTGGTGCGCGAAGAGCGCCGCCAGGCGCTGGTGAATATCGCCATCAGCGCCTGAAGCTCACCACTCTCCAGAGGTGGAACCATGAACAGTCCACAAGAGATTTCCGACATTCTTGCCGCCCAGAAAGCCGCTTTTCGAGCCGAGGGCGAGGTAACTTACGCTACTCGACGCGATCGGCTCGAGCGCTTGGCCAAGGTGGTGCTGCGCCACCACCACGCGCTGGTGGCGGCACTCCAGGAAGACTTTGGCAACCGCTCGCCCTTCGCCACTCGTGCCGGCGATATTCTGGGCAGCGTGGCAGCCATCGAATATCACCTCGAGCACCTCGAGGCCTGGATGCAGCCCGAACCCATCACCCTCCCCGTCAACGTGCAGGCCGAGGGCACCCAGGCAACCTTGTATTACGAACCGCTGGGCGTGCTGGGTGCCATCATTCCCTGGAATGGTCCGGTGCTCATGGCCTGTCTTGCCGCCATGGGCGGCTTTGCCGCTGGCAACCGCGTGATGCTCAAGCTTTCGGAGCTGGCGCCGGCCACCGGTGCCGCCTTTGCCGCAGCCGTTGCTACCGAATTCGACCCCACCGAGTTGGCCGTAATCAACGGCGACGCCAAAGTGGCGGCAGCGTTCTCCAGCCAGCCCTTCGATCATCTGCTGTTCACCGGCTCCACCGCCACGGGTCGCAAGGTGATGGCCTCTGCCGCCCAGAATCTGGTGCCGGTCACCCTTGAGCTCGGCGGCAAGACGCCGGTGGTGGTGAGCAAAACGGCCGACTTGCAAGTGGTGGCCAACCGAGTGATTGCCGGCAAGATGGCGTCGGCGGGCCAAGTGTGCGTGGCGCCCGATTACGTCTTCCTGCCTCGGGGCAGCGCCGATGCGTTTGTTGAGGCGTGTCTGGCAGCGGTGAAGCAGCAATACCCCGACCTCATGGAAACGGCCGACTACACCTGCTTGATCCACGAGAACGTCAACGCTCGCATGCGCGCGCTCCTCGACGACGCCAAATCCAAGGGCGCCAACCTCACGTTCTACCCTCAGAGTTATTCCTTGCAGAACCTGCCCACCGCCGGCCGGTTTCCACTGGTGTTGATCACCCAGCCCCAAAATGACATGGCGGTAATGCTGGAGGAAATCTTTGGCCCCATTCTGCCCATCGTGGAATACGACAAGATCGACGACGTGCTGGCCAGCATCGCCGATGGCCCCCACCCCCTGTCGGCTGCCTATTTCGGCACTGACAATGCCGAAGCTGAACGGGTGAGTCGAGCCATCCAGACCGGCAGTGTCGTGATCAACGACGTGCGCTTGCAGCTGGCCATCGAAGCGCTGCCGTTTGGCGGTGTTGGCGACAGCGGCATGGGGCGCTACCGCGGTCACGCCGGCTTCGTATCGTTCAGCAACCGCAAGGTGATCCTGCGCCAGGGTGCCGCCGAAGACGCTCTGGCCAAGCGGCGCACGCCCATCCCGGCTGCCGCTCATGAAGCCATCGAAGCCCAGATTCAACAGAAAAAAACTCAATACGGCGTGTGAGCCGCCGGCCAGATGCGTCAGCCCGCCGCGAGCAAAGCGCCCAGGAGCGCAGCCCGGTTGGGCTGATCAGTTTTGGTGAGAATGCTCTTGACGTGGTTCTTGACCGTGGGCAGGGCAATGCCCAGCTTGCGGGCAATGTCTTCGTTCGGCAGCCCCGCCACAATACTGTCGAGCACCTCGTGCTCGCGCTCGGTCAGTGAAGCGAGCAACCTGGCACGCCGCGCGTCGCGCAAAGCCGCCTGCCAAGTACACGAGAAAAGGCGCTGGGTGGTAACCAAGCGCTGCATCTCGTCAGGCGAGAACTCACTGGAGCCGCTGAAGCGCGCGTAGCGGATGCCCGCCATGATCTCGCCACTGCCGTCACGCAGAAAGACATCGGCCTTGTATCGAACCCCCAGGACCGAACGAAACCCCGCCACGTACTCAGGATTCTCGCGCTCCACCTGAAAGCCCTGGGCCGTGCCGAACACACTGCCCGCCACCTGCCGATACCGCTGAGGATGGAAAGGATCGATGGCGGCAAAGCGCCGGTACAACCCGCCCCAATGCACATTCGGCGTGCTGCTGATGTGAGCCACCGGGTTGCCGAAACTGTCTACCTCATAGACCAACACACGTTCGGCCGGCACCACGAGTGAAGCCGTCTCGAGCAAATACCGCTTGGTGCTTTCGAGATTGGACATGGCATGCCTGATACGAATGAGTTGACCGCATTGCCCCGAGCCATCACCACCACCGAAAAGAGTGGCCGTGACTCACCCGCACATAATATCGCAAGGCATATGATCCCCAGGGATCATGTAGGCGGTGCGACGTTGCGGTAATCTTTTTTTGGAACTGAGGAGACTGATATGAAACTGAAACCCCTGAATCTCTTGAAGCTGGCCGGCGTGGCTTCGTTGGCCTTGGGCATGCAGGCAGCGCAGACAGCCGTAGCAGAAACCTTTCCCGACAAACCGGTGAAGGTCGTGGTGCCGTTCCCTGCCGCAGGAGGCACCGACACCATCACACGTATCGTCACCGACAAACTCGCCGATGTACTCGGCCAGCCTATGGTGATCGAGAACCGCGGCGGTGGTAACACCATTATCGGCGCTCACGCCGCCGCCAATGCTCCGGCAGACGGCTATACGCTGATGTCCACCCTAGACATGACCATGACCATCCTGCCTGCGGTGTATCAGTCGTTGCCATTCGATCCTCAGGCGGATTTTGACCCCGTTTCGTTGTTGGCTCGAGTGCCTGCTCTGTTTGTGGCCCACCCCAGTGTTCCTGCCAACAACCTGCAGGAGCTTATCGAATACAGCAAAGAACACCCCAACGAACTTAACTACGCATCGGCCGTACTGTACGGACAATTGCTGGGCGAACAGCTGAAGTCGGTGTCGGGCCTCAGCTACACCTATGTACCCTACAAAGGCGCAGCGGAGGCCATGAACGCCTTGGTGGGCGGCAACGTCGACTTCCTGATGTTGGATATTGCTACCGGCCTCGGCTTTATCAACGAAGGAAAACTCAAGGCATTGGCCATTACCTCTCCTGAGCGCAATCCTCAGCTGCCCGACGTGCCTACAGTAGGCGAAGCTGGCTATCCAGAGCTGGAAATGAGCGTTTGGTATGCCCTTTATGCGCCCGACGGCACACCTCGCGACAGAATCGACACGATCAACGCGGGCGTGCGTGAGGTGCTGGCCCTGCCCGAGGTGCAGAAACGCCTCCAGGAACTCGGTCACGACGCTGCGCCATCGTCGCCCGAAGAGCTTGCCGCGATGATTCAGACAGACTCTGTGAAATGGGCCAAGGCGGCAAAAGACGGCAATATACGTTTGGACTGAGCGCGTGAAGCGTTGCGGCCCCACGCCAGCTCGGCTCAAAACAGCTCGAAGTACTCCTTCTGTTCCCATTCAGTGACTTCGAGCTGG
>JAJUJN010000262.1 GCA_029265335.1 Alcaligenaceae bacterium | reverse complement strand
GCGGCGCCTGATGCCCCTGCTCACTAAGTTTGCCTCGCGCTATCCCGAAATCACCTTGGCGATGGATTTCAACGATCGCCACATGAACCTGATCGACGAGAGCTTCGATGTGTCCATTCGCATCACATCACGCCTGGCGCCGGGCGAAGTCGTACGTCGGCTGGGTGAGAGCACGCTGCTCACCGTGGCTTCGCCGGATTACCTGCAACGTCGGGGCGTTCCCGAGCATCCCGATGATCTGAACGAGCACGACTGCCTGGGATATGCCCCCCTTTTGAATGGCGAAGCCTGGGCCTACCTGATTGATGGCGAAGCGCGGCGAGTGCGGTTGCCCCTGCGCATGCAGGCGAGTAACGGCGATGCGCTGGTGGAGGCAGCCATGGCGGGCCTGGGGGTGGCCCTGCAACCCGATTTCATTGTGGCTGAAGCGGTGGCGCAAGGCCGGCTGCAAACCCTGTTGCAGGAGTTTGCGCCGCCACCGCATGGCATCTATGCCGTGTTTCCCAGCAGTCGCTTCATGCCGCAACGGGTACGTTTGCTGGTCGACGCCCTGCAGGAGGGCTTGTCGGGCGATAGCCTTCCTGCAGAGGGTTGAGCCGAGCTGACGCCTAATTTGTGGGTTCAAATCAGGCGCTTACACGGCTCGCAACACGGCTTCACGACAGCACGCATTCAAAGTTCTCGGCCGATTCGATGCTGCCTTGGCCGGTGTAGCGAGGCTGTTGCGGATAGGGGCAGAGTGGCCTGGACCGGTTGGGGAAGGCCGCGGCATCGGGGTTATCGGCTCGCGTGGAAGCCACCACCCGTTCGGGCGCCTCGCCGTGTTCCACCCAATTGGTGAGCGCGCTCAACATATCGAAGTGGTCGGTGGCGGGGCCGCCGCTGCAGTGAGTCATGCCCGGAATGGTGAAGAGACGCGCGAAGCTGGAGGTTTCTGCAGGCCCGTGGTTATCGCGCAGACTGTTGTACCAACGAATGGTGTCGTCCACCGAGAAGACGGGATCGCTATTGCCGTGATAAACGAGCATTTTGCCGCCGCGGTCTTTGAACTCTGCAAAGGAATCGGGGTTGGGAGGTGTCATGAACGACATGGCCGATTCCGTGTAGAGGTCAGTCGTGGCGAAAATTCGCGGCGCATCGCGGTCGAAGTTGAACCCCAGAAGGTAGTCGAGCACGCCGTTGTTTTCGCCCGAAACCAGGTCGGGTGGAGTCACGAAGACGTAGGGGAGGGCGCCGCCGCCCAGCGTGGCGATGATGGCGTTGGGTGTGGAAGTTGGCGAGGTGCCGAGCTTCCAGATGCGCCAGCCAAACGATGCCACGCCGGTATCGTAGGGCCAGGTGGCGTAGAGCGCTTCGCCGGCGCTGTTCACCGGACCGTTGAACATGGCTTTGAGTGCATTCACCTGCGCTGCGGTGAGACAGCTATCGGTTTTGCCGGCTGCGCAAGTGAGCACGGCTGGGTCGAAGGCCGCGGCACAAGCCGGCGGGTTGTCGATCATGCCGTCTTCCAGCCCATCGAGCGCGTCGCAGGCTTGCAGGGTGGCATCGGCTACCAGATTGAGGTCGCCTGGGCTGAAGGCCTGGCTGATGATGGGTTTGCCATCGGTATACAGCGGCGCCACGCTGGCGGCAGCCTGAACATCCCAGGCGTGCTGAACGCCCGATTTAGGCAGATTGAAACCGGCGTTGCCGGCGATCACGCCGTCGAATTCGTCGGCAAAGCGACTGGCGGCCACCATGGCCTGCCGACCGCCGTTGGAGCAGCCCACAAAATAGCTGTAGTCGGGTGCATTGCCATACACCCGCTCAAGCATGAGCTTGGCTACCTTGGTGACTTCGCCCACCGCGTTGTAGCCGTAATCGACTCGGGCCTGGGGGTCGACGCCAAAAAGGGCACCGCCCACCACCGGCGCATCTTCGCTGGTGTGGCCGCCGTCGGTGCTGAACACGGCATAGCCCATTTCAAGCGCGTTGGTGGTGTGGCCGGCGCCAGGCAAGGTGCCCACGGCGGGCACGATCGCGCCATCGGTGCCGCCGCCGCCCTGGAAGTAGAAGCGACCATTCCAGTCGTTGGGCAAGCGGCCTTCGAAGCCGATGGCATAGGGTTTTTGATCGACCGGGCTCACGCGTTCGTCGAGATAGCCCACCACTTTGCAATAGCCTGCTTCACCCTCACCTGGGGCTACAGCTTCGGCTTCCACCACCTTGAGGTTGGGCAGGCCCAGCGCCTCGCCGGTGATGTCGGCGCAGGCCAAGGGTTCGATGATCGGGTCGGAATCGCTGTTGCAAGCGGCCAACAACAGCAGCCCGGCCAATGTTCCATAGCGAGGAAGAGTGCGGCGTTTCATGGAGCCTCCATGCGGATTGAAAGGAGATGCAGCACACAGCCCGAGCGGTGGGGCGCGTGCCAGCGGCACAACTCATTAGTTACGTTACATAAATAATGAGGTCGGCGCGATTTCTCGTTTTCCCTAGGTGGCTCATGAGCGGACAAAAGAAAGGCCACGCAGGGGCGTGGCCAAAGACCTTCTTTGAAGTGGAGAAGCTGAGATTCGGCAGGGACTGCACTGCCTCATCTCATCGGCTCAGCCGATTCAATTCACTGTAATACCAGCCTCTTCGATGAGGCGAGAGTAGTTTTCCTGATCGGACAGCATGGTGGCCATCATGCTTTGCGGGTCGTTGGGCGCCACGATCAAGCCCCGTGCCTCATAGTTGCTGCGCAGCTTGGGGTTGGCCAGCACCTCGGCGATTTCATCGTGCATGGTGGCGATGACCTCATCGGGCACGCTGGCCGGCGCAAACAGGCTGAAGTAGGTAGAGGGGATGGTGCCCGGCTGTCCGCCGGCTTCTGCCAGGGTGGGAACATCGTCCATGAAGGCCTCCCGCTCGTCGGCGCCCACTACGAGCACGCGGATGCCCCCATTGGCCCGGTGGGTGGCCATCATCAACCCACCTGCCATCACGGCGTCGATCTGGCCGCCCACAGTGTCGACCATGGCCGGGCTGATGCCTTTGTAAGGAATATAGGAAAATTCCACACCTTCGGCGCGGGCGAGCATTTCCATACCGATATGGGTGACATGACCATTGCCGCCGGTACCCACATTCAGCTCACCGGGATGGACGCGAGCATACTCAATGAGGTCTTCGTAGTTTTCGATCGGCAGCTCGCTATTCACGGCAACGTAGAGATTCACAGCGGCGAAGTCGGTCACGGGCTTCAAATCTTCTTGCCACTCATAGGGCACGTTGTCGTACAACAGTGGGTTGGTAACCAACGACAGCCTGTCAACCATCAGCAGCACGCTGCCATCGGCAGGGCCACGGGCCACATAGCCTGTGCCGATCATGGCGTTGGCGCCCGGTCGGTTCTCTACCACGAACGTGCTGCCCGTGCGTTGCGACAGCGCATTGCCAACATCGCGGGCCAGCGTATCGGGTTCGCTGCCAGGAGGATAAGGCACCACAATGTTCACTTGGTCGGGTGGCCAGGTGTCGGCAGCTTGTAGGGGGCCCATCATGAGGCTAACGCCTGCGGCCATCGCCAAAGTCAGGAGGCGGTGGGGGATCATGAACTTCTCCTCGGTATGCTCACTCTTTGTGGGGTATCAACCGTTATTGATCCAAGATCAACATCTATGAGCAATCATTTTATGAAAATGAATGAAATCGAACATTAGCATTCTGCAGGCGAAGCAGACAACGATTTTGCCCTCAGGATTTACCCGGAGTCCGATATGACCGTGGAGTTCTCTCGCTGCTGTCTGGCGCTCAAACCCGACGCCGCG
>JAJUJN010000196.1 GCA_029265335.1 Alcaligenaceae bacterium | reverse complement strand
GCGAACGCATCGTGCAACATCTGATAAGGCTGGTGGGTAACCAATCTTTCACAAGCTGCTAACGCCCTCGCCTCGACTCACTCTGAACTGGTCTAATTGGAACGGACACCCCAACAAGCTTAATAATGGAAGCCTTGGAGGTGTTCATGAGCACGAAGACACGACGTCAATTTTCGGACGAGTTCAAAGCGGAGGCCGTGAGCCTTGTGTTGAATCAAGGGTATGGCAGTGCGGAGGCCGCACGACGCCTCGGCGTCAATCGCAGCTTGCTTGATCGATGGATCCGCAAGCATCGGCAAGGCACGGCCCCCGAGTCCGCTCCCCAAGCCGATGAGCGCGATGCCGAGCTTAGAAAACTTCGAGAAGAAGTTCGTAAGTTGCAGATCGAAAAGGATATTTTAAAAAAGGCGGCGGCCTTCTTCGCCAAAGAGTCGAGCTGAGATATCAGTTCATCGAGGCGGAGAAGGCCACCTATCCCATTGCAATCCTTTGCCGGGTAATGCAGGTCAGCCGCAGCGGCTTCTATGCCTGGCGCAGTCGACTGCCAAACGAGCGTGCACAGGCCCGCAGAGCCATGGTTCAAAGCATTCATCGCGAAAAACGAGGGAGCTACGGCAGCCGTCGTATGGCCAGAGAGCTGCAGCGGCGCGGCCAGTCCGTTGGCCGACACCAGGCTCGAAACTTGATGCGAGAGGCCGGTGTAGAGGCACGGCAGCGTCGCCGCTGGCGGCAAACGACAGATAGTCAGCACCATCTGGCTATCGCGCCCAACCTGCTGGACAGTCAGTTCATGGTCGCCGAATCCAATCGTGCCTGGGTCGCCGATATCACGGCGATCTGGACGCTGGAAGGTTGGCTACACCTGGCTGCCGTGCTCGACCTGGGGGACCGGCAGATCGTGGGTTGGGCCATGGCCGATCCTATGCGGACCAGCCTTGTGCTGGATGCCCTCAGAATGGCCGTGGGGCGTCGCCCGCCGCCAGCCGGAGTCATCCATCACAGCGACCGTGGCAGCCAGTATGCCTCGCACGACTATCAGGAGGCTCTAGACCAGCATGCATTCCGGGTTTCCATGAGTCGCAAGGGTAATTGTTGGGACAATGCAGTGTTGGAGCGCTTCTTCGGTTCCCTCAAGAGCAATGGCCGATAGACGCTACGCCACCCGATCGCAGACTCGCCGTGATGTGATCGAGTACATCGAGATGGAGTACAACAGTTGCCGACTCCATTCGACCCTGGGCTACCAATCCCCCAGGGAGTTTGAGATGGCAGCTGCCGCTTGAGAAAGTGTCCGTTGCGACTTGACCAGGTCAGAGCGAACTGGTCAACTGACATGAGCCAATCGGGTTTCGCTTCGCCATCCAGCTTGCCACGGTCTCACCTCGGCGCAGCCGCGGTCATGTTCCTCATCACCCTGGTGATGACCTTGGGGAGCCTGTTGGCCGCGCTCGATTTCGCCCGCTTGCAACTGGCCCAGGCACGTTTGCAGGCCAGCCTCGACGCGGGCGTGGATGCCGCTCTGGAACAATTCAATGCCGATTCCAGTCTGGGCGCAGCCGACTGGCGCGGAGTGATTGAACCCTGGGTATTATCGCTCTACCCCACCAGCGGCTTCGTGCAAACTGAATTGACTGGCGCCATCCCCGAGCTGCATCTGTCCCCCGAGCGCTTGGTGGCCGAAATTCACGGCGATATTCGGCTGCTCAGTACTGGCTTGCTCGACGTAGCCACCGCCGATCTCCTCGCCCGTCGAACGGTGCTGTTCCGCGAAATCACGCCGGGGAAACCGCGAGACGTGGTGCTGGCAGTGGATGTGTCTTTGCTGGATACGAACCCGATACGCGACGTCACTATCGAACTGGCCTCGCAGCTATTGGCTGAGGGCGCCCGTGTTGCCGTCGTGCCCTATTCCGACACGATCAACCTCTCGGCTCTCGACCCTCACGGCGACTTCTGGCTGCACCCATCGTGGAAGAACCAACCCTGGTTCGAGGCGGTGTGGCGGGGCTGCGTGAGTGAATTCGGCTTGGATGAGCCGCTACCCGGCAACTTTTCCTACAAAGGAGAGGGAATCGGCGCGATGGCGCCCATGGTGGCGCGTGTGCCGGTGAGCCTCCATGAACAGGTGCCGGGCCATGTGCGAGACCGCCCTCGGCCCAACGTGGACGCCACAGCCAATGCTGGCAACTCGCCCCATATCGATCGCGCCCGCTACAGTTACAAGAACATCGATCAGGCCGACGGGGGCTCGCTCGATCTTGAGGTGCTGCTGCCCACACCCGCCAACTGCAGATCGGGCAACACTATTTTGCCGTTCAGCCAGAACACCAACACGGTTTTGCAGCACATTCAATCGCTCACCGCCGACCCCCAGGCAGGCCTGCTGCCGGTGGGCTTGCTGTGGGCCTGGCGCACCCTTATCACGGCGCCACCGTGGAATACGGCCGAAAACCCACAACGCGCCATCATCTTCATCACCGATGGCATGAGCCATATCGCGCCCAGCAGCGCAAAAACGCAGTCGGAGTTGGAAGACATCCCGATCGACCTCACCTTCCCCACCATGCGATGCCCGCAGGGTTCGAATTGCCGCCCTGGGGAGCCGGGAACCAACCCTGCCCAGTACACATTTTTGGGCTCCACAGACGTAGCGGCCAATATCAAACGGCAGGATATCTCAGCCATCAATACCGACGGGCCCCAGGTTCATTCCAACGTATATATCGGCGAAGGCATGGCATTGTGGGCCGTGAACAACTACACAGCCTGGCTTTGCCAGCGTTGGCCCATGAACACCAAGAATGAAAGCGATATCGAGCTCTACGTTTTGAATCTGGACAAACCTGGGGGGTCGTACCCTGATCTGATGAGGAATTGCGTGGGCTACAACGCTCCTGAGCGCTACCGTCAATTCAATGCCGGCGACTGGGCGCACGCGGTGAACGAGACAGTGCGGGTACTCACCTTTGAGCCCCACCCGAACTGAACCACTCGCGATGTATGGACAAGCGATAATGGGTGTTGATCCCCATCAAACAATGCTGCGAGCTATTCGCTAACATGCTAAGTATTGGCAAGACACTGCCAATAAGTCAGATTGGGAGACGCCATGAGCCTGTACCAAGTGCAAAAATTCCTCTTCGAACTCAACCGCAATGAGTCGGTGCAGGAGCGTTATCGCACAAACCTCAACGAACTTCTGGCCGATTACGAGCTCACAGCCGAAGAAGAGCAGGCGTTGCGCGATGAAGACATCGGCCTGCTCTACGTGCTGGGCGTGAACGGGCAGATCCTGATGCATTACGCAGCCTTTCTGCAGGTGGAATGGACGGATTACCTCAACCGCATGCGGCAAGGAGTCGAAGAACACGGGCCGGTGCGAGCCGGCGTGTATGCCATGACCACCGACCGCAACGTGGTCGAGTGAACTGAGTTTTTACTGTGAAGGATTCAACATGAGTCTGGTCTATGCGGGTGTGTGCAGTCACGCACCCGGCATCACGGGTCGCCTCGATCGGGTCGATGCCGATACTCGCGCCGAAATGGCGGCTGGCTACGCGCGCATGCGCGACGAAATCGCCGCGCTCAAGCCCGACGCGCTCATCGTGATCGCCGCCGAACACTTCGCCAATTTCTTCTTCAACAACATGCCGGTGTTTGCGGTGGGCATGGCCGACCACTATACCGGCCCCATCGAAGATCCCGATTGGCTGAAGATCGAACGCACCCAGGTGCCTGGCAATGCCGAATTGTCAAAAAAGCTCATCAATCAGCTGCTGCCCACCATCGACGTGGCCGTGGCCGAAGAGTGGCGATTCGACCACGGCATCATGGTGCCGGTGCATTTGCTCACGCCCAACTACGATATTCCCATCATTCCCATGAACCTCAATTGCCAGGCGCCGCCGCTCACCCCGCTGAGCCGCGTCTGGACATTCGGCGAAGAATTGCGCAAGGCCTGCGACGCCTTGCCCGAGCGTTTTGCCGTGGTTGGCACGGGCGGCATCTCGAACTGGCCTGCCACCCCGGATTCGGGAAAAATCAACGAAGCCTGGGATCTGAACTTCATGGACGAGTGGCAGCGCAACGACAAAGCGGCCATGTTGCGTTATACCGACGAGCAGATCTATGCCGAAGCCGGCCAGGGCGGGTTCGAAATCCGCACCTTCATCAGCATCGCGGCGGCGGCCGGCGGCAAGGGCAATGTGTATATTTCCAAGCCAGTGCCCCCCGTAGCGGTAAGCGTCACCGTGGCTTCGATGGACATCGTTTAACCCACACAACCCGCCATGCACGCACCGCAGCGGGCTGTTGCGACCTCAACAGCAACTTGCAGGGGCGCCAGCTCTCGCCCCTGCCCTGTCAAGCGCCGGTCGATCAAGCGCGTTCGAACTCGCGCACCGGCCTCTTGCCTGACGCCGCTTTCTGATAGGCATGGCCGTCGGGCAGTTCCACCTCTTCGGCCGTGTAAGCGCCCTCCACACCACGCACTTCGTCGCCGGCGATCGTAATGCGCTCCATGGTGCGGCGCTGTGGGTAGTAATCGTGCGCGGCGTAGTGTTGCACCGAGCGGTTGTCCCACATCACCAGCATGTTGGGCTCCCATTTCACGCGCAGCTGATACTCGGGGATGGTGGCCCGACTGTAGAGATACTGTAAAAGGGCATCACTTTCGTCCTGAGGCAGGTCGCAGATAGCCACCGTGAATTGCGCGTTCACGAAAATCGAGCGTCTGCCGCTTACCGGATGCACCCGCACCACCGGATGCCAGGGGTTGGGCCATTGTCGTTGCAACTCGCGCAACTTGCTCTGGTGCGGCTCGGAATC
>JAJUJN010000158.1 GCA_029265335.1 Alcaligenaceae bacterium | reverse complement strand
TCGCCCGGCTGCCGTCGGCCCAGCTGGTCGCCGCCGACCTCAACGAGGTGGTCAATGAGGCGCTGTTTCTGTTCAAGGAAGGCCACAACGGCATCGATTTTCAGTTCCGCCCCGGGGCGGTCCCGCGCGTCGATATCGATCGGGGCACGGGGCAGATCGGCGCCATGCGCCACGATGCGACCGTTGGCCACGCCGATGTCGTAGCGGCCCACACCTTCGGCCGTGGCCACCTCACCACCGCGTATCACCATCTCGAGCGCTGCCATTTCGTTCTCCTCCTATCGCTGATGGGCCATCCTGCAGGCAGGAATATAACAATTGGATGAGGATATACCCTTAGAGACGTAGGAAATCAGCAAGTTCTTCAACTCTCCCCCTATTGCCGGCAACAAAAAGTAGTTAATATTCATAGCAAGCTTAAGGCTGATAACTAATTCTCGGGGGCAGCAACACCCCGCCAGCTTGAGCGCCCTTCCCAGCTTGCGGTTGCAACACGCAACCCATCGAAAGGAGACACCACAATGCGAACCAATCGTCGCCAAATCCTGCAACTCGCTGCCGGCGGTGCGGCCGCCCTGGCCCTGCCTACGGTAGGTCGAGCCGCAGAAAAGCCCTTGTTCAATACGGCCACCATGGTGGGCGGTTTCACCGCTGGGGGCACCGTAGACACCCTCGCGCGCCGTGCCGCTCATAACCTTACCGGTACCTATGCGGAATCGGTCGTGGTCGAGAACCGCACCGGCGCCGGCGGCCAGATCGCTGCCCAGTTCGTCGCCAGGGCCGCGCCCGATGGTCGCACCATCCTCGCCACCCCCATGTCCTGCCTGGGCATCTACACCCACACCTTCGACAAGCTCCCCTACGACGTCAACGACCTCGAGCCAGTCTCGCTGGGCTGCGTCTTCGAGTTCGGTTTTGCCGTGGGTCCGGCCGTGCCCGAATCGGTCACCAATATGGCCGAGTACTTCGAGTGGCTCAAAAAGAACCCCAGCGAAGCCAACTTCGACTCGCCGGCGGCAGGCTCGGCTCCCCACTTTGTGGGCGACCTCATCGGCCGTTTGGGCGGCACGCCTCTTACCCACGTGGCCTTCCGTGGCAGTCAATCCGCTATTGTCGACATGATGGGCGGTCAGATTCCAGCCGTCTCGGCCCCCCTCGGTGAATTCCTGCCTCACATGAAAGACGGTCGCGTGCGCGTACTCGCCGTCACCGGCGCCGAGCGCAGCAAGTTCATGCCCGATGTGCCCACCATGGTCGAACAGGGTTACGAAGATTTCGTCTACGACGAATGGTTCGGCTTCTATGTGCCTACCGGCACGCCGCGCGATGTCATCGATCGCCTCAACGCCGATCTCAAGGTGGCCTTGGCTGCGCAAGATACCATCGACGGCCTCGCGCTCATGGGCCTGGATGCGCGCTGGTCCACTCCCGAGCAACTTCGGCAGATGCTGGCCGACGACACCGAAAAGTGGGGTCCCATCATCGAAACCATCGGCTTCAAAGTCGAATCCTGATCCTCGGTGGCACAGCGTTTGCCACCCGCGGAGCTCTCCTCCGCCGCGGGTGGCAAACGCCAGCCATAAGATTTTCTGCACGAACGGGGTATGCTCATGCCGGCACTCGCCGGCTTTTTTACGTTCATGACTCTCAAGCTCACCCCGACTCAGGCACTGCAGCTCTCGCTCTTGGCAGCGGTGCTCACCATTTCCCTCAAGGCGGCCGCCTGGTGGCTCACCGGCTCCGTGGGCTTTTTGTCCGATGCGGTGGAGTCTCTGGTGAACTTCGCCGCCGCGGCCTTCGCTCTCACCATGGTGATCTACGCTCGCCAGCCACCCGACGAGTGTCATCCCTACGGGCACGGCAAGGCCGAATACTTCTCGGCGGCCTTCGAAGGCGCACTGATTCTGGCGGCTGCTACCGCCATCATCATCGCGGCCGTAGAACGCTTGCTGAACCCCCAGCCCATCCACGCGTTGGGCGTGGGCACTGTGCTGTCGGTGATCGCCAGCGCCATCAACCTGGGAACAGCGGCAATACTGTTGCAAACCAGTCGTCGTCACCGTTCGATTGCCCTCGAAGCCGATGCACGCCATTTGCTCACCGATGTATGGACCACGGTCGGCGTGGTGGTGGGAGTAGCCCTGGCGTTGCTCACCGGTTGGCTCTGGCTGGACCCTCTGGTGGCGGTGGCCGTGGCCCTGAACATTCTGCGCGAGGGGTGGCGCATGCTCACCAGTGCCGCGGGCGGGCTGATGGACGAATCCCTGAACGCAAGCGATGTGCAACAGGTAGAAGACCTCTTGCACGAGTTCCTGCCTCAGGGTTGCCACTATGTGAACCTGCGGACGCGCCGCAGCGGCACTGACCGATTCGTGGACATCGAGCTGCGGGTGCCGGGCCAATGGACGGTGGTAGAAGCGCACGATGTGGCCGATCATCTTGAAGCCCGCATGGCTGCTCGGGGTTACCTCTTGAACACCCATGTGGAGCCCATCGGCATCGCCCCGCACGACTATCGGGCGCTCGCCGCCGACAGCACCCACGACTGACCGGCGGCCCCACCGGGGTTCCCTGCAAATCGCCGGGCTGAGCACCATATCGACTTCTGCTCTGGCCATTACCCAGCGGCCAGCTGTCTTATGATCGCGCCATTCCGGCCAGAGTGCCCGGCGTTGCCAAGCCCATCAAGACCTTGGCCTCAACCTGTTATCTCTACATGAACCCCTCTACCCTGATCGGGGTCCTGGCGAGCACGACGCTCCTGGGCGCTCTGCTCACTTTCGCCGCGCCCGACCCCAAGATGTTCATCAACCTGCCAGGTCTGATGATCGTGCTGGTTGGCACGCTGGCTGCCACGTTCATCAGTTACCCCCTGCGTGAAGTGCTGCGTATCTTCACGTTGATGATCACTGTGTTTCGCCGTGAGCGCTACAACGACCAGAAGCACATCGACGAAATCGTGCACATTGCCAAGATCTGGCAGAAGGGAGATGTGCATGCGGTAGAGCGCGAACTCGAACATGTTTCCAGCCCCTTCTTGCGTACCGGCGTGCAACTGGTGATCGACCACACGCCCGGCGATCAGCTCCTCGACCTCATGCAATGGCGCATTGCTCGCTTGCGCGCCCAGGAACTGGCCGAAGCTCAGCTGTTTCGAGCCATGGCAGGATTTGCCCCTGCTTTCGGCATGCTGGGCACCCTGGTGGGGCTGATCAGCCTGCTGCAAGTGATGGAAAATGGCGACATGGCGGTGCTGGGCCCGCACATGGCGGTGGCGCTGATGACCACGCTCTACGGCATTCTTATCGCGAATCTGGTGTGCAAACCTATCGCTCTCAAGCTGGAGCGGCGCACTGCGCGTCGGGTTGTGGCCATGAATCTGATTCTTCAGGGTGTGGTCATGCTCGGCGAAAAGCGGGGGCCAGCGCAGATCCGCGAAACCCTGCAAACCTTCACTTTGCGCTTCGACGACGAGATCCGCGGCGGCGCTGGTCAACCACCGGCCCGCAACGAGGCCGCTGCCCCACACCATGCGCCAGGCCCTTGATTCCTTGGGTGCGTTGCCGCTGCATGCCGATGTGCAGGCACAGCGCAAACGGCTGCGCGAACTCGAGGAGCGAGTGCGCAAGATGCGGCAGGCACATTGGGACGACGATCTCGCCCCCAAGACTGAAACCGACAGTTGGTTGCTCAGCTACCTCGACCTCCTCACACTATTGTTGGTGGTGTTCGTGGTGATGCTGGCGGTGTCAGGGTCACAGCACAGTCCAGCAGCTGAGCCATCTCCCAGCACTACAGGCGAGGCGCCACCCTCCCTCGATGCCTTGCCGCTCCTGGTGAATTTGGTGCAATCCACGGCACAGCTGTCGCAAGGGGCGGAATCTCGTTGGGGTGGTGCCTGGCATTCGCTCGGTTCGCTCGCCCTGCCACAGGCGCCAGCATTGCCCGATTTCGATCATGAGCCTGAGCGGCTCACGGCAAGCACAACCAGCCTGACTGAGCTGACGCAGGAGCCGCCCTACACGCCAGTTCCGGCGCTCGCCGCGCTGGCGCTGCAGGTGGACGGAGTTAACCGAGTTAACCGCCCGCGCGCGAATGATTCCGCGCAGAGTGGGAGTGATGCGGCACAGAGCGGAGACGAGTTTGGGGATAGCGGCCACGCCACCTTGCCAGCCGTGGACCACTTCGCGCCAAACGATGACGACGCGAGCAGTTTCAGTTGGCCCGACGAACCACTGGAAGTGGTGGCGCCGGTGATTCCGAGCGAGGATCTGCCCATCCGCACCCGCGATGCCGAGCCGCTCGCAGAGGCTGGCCCACCGGCGTTGCCGCCCAATCTCGACCTGTCTTTGTTGGGCGACGACATCGACGTGATCGTGAAAGAGCGCTCGGTGAGTTTTCGGATCAGCAACGAGATCCTTTTTGCGCTCGGGCAAGCCGACCTGACCGACCACGGCCTTACCGTGCTGGAACGAGTGGTCAATGTTCTGGCAGACACTCCTTACCCGATTACGGTAGAAGGCCATACCGACCCCGTTCCCATTCAGAACGAGCGCTTCCCTTCGAACTGGGAGCTTTCCACCTATCGCGCCACCAGCGTGTTGCGCCATCTTCTCGAGTCGGGGATCGATGCCCAGCGCCTGCGTGCGGTGGGCTACGCCGATACCCGCCCCATCGCCGACAACAACACGAGGGCCGGGCGTTCGTTGAACCGTCGGGTGGAATTGATACTGGAAACCCCGCCCGACTCCACCCGGTCGAACAACTTGCCATAATGGAGAGCCCATTCACGACAGGAGCCGTTCATGACCTCGGTTGACACACCTGCCCCCGCCACCCAAACCATCCATGGTTACCATGCCCATGTTTACTTCGACGCCAACACGGTGGAGCTGGCGCGCGAAATCTGCTCGGCGGCGGCAGAACGTTTTTCGATCCGCATGGGACGCGTGCACGAACGACCGGTTGGGCCCCACCCCGATTGGAGTTGTCAGCTGGCCTTCAGGCCCGACCGCTTTCCCGAAGTGATTCCGTGGCTGATGTTGAACCGCCAGGGTTTGGTCGTGTTGGTGCATCCCATCACCGGCAACGACTTGCGAGACCACCGCGACTACCCCATGTGGATGGGGCGCTCGCGTCCGCTTGACCTCAGCGTGCTGAGTGATCGCGACCGCGCCGTAGAGTATGAGTTCTGAGCGCTGGTGGCCGATTCA
This sequence comes from Alcaligenaceae bacterium, assembly GCA_029265335.1. Classification (GTDB taxonomy): domain Bacteria; phylum Pseudomonadota; class Gammaproteobacteria; order Burkholderiales; family Burkholderiaceae_B; genus Verticiella. Next base: position 271 of record JAJUJN010000158.1, on the reverse strand, counting down.
ATGGATGGTGTCGGTGTCGTCGGGGCCTTCGAGATCGTCGTCCGCGTCGTCGAGGTCTTCGAGGTCGTCATCCCAGTCGTCATCTTCCATCGGCCAAGGGGCGTCGTCGTCGGCCGATACCGCAAAGGGCAGCAAGGGAGCAAGGGTTTCTGACCACGACACCACCTCGCCCTGAGAGTCGAGCTTAAGGTAGCGTTCGTCTTCTTGTTCGGCCACCTGAATCACAAACAACAAACGACATTCAAAAATTTCGTCGGGCCGCGGCGCCAGC
>JAJUJN010000311.1 GCA_029265335.1 Alcaligenaceae bacterium | reverse complement strand
GAGCACATCGAGCAGCAGCAGCCAAGCCCGCGCAACATTGCTATCGGCGCTCAAACAGGATATCAGCGACAACTTCCGCCACGCCGACATCTCGTTGTCCTGGCTTGCCAAGCGTCACCAGACCACGCCCCGCCGCATCCGCGACCTTTTTTATGCCGACAACACCAGTTTCACGGAATACCTGTTGAACACGCGCCTCGACCACGCCCATGTCATGCTGACCGATGCTGCTCTGGCGCACCTCAATGTGGCGGCCATCGCTTTTGATTGCGGTTTTGGTGATATTTCGTGGTTCCACCACACGTTTCGCCGTCGCTTCCACCTCACGCCGGCGCAGGTGCGCGGTCTTTCATGAACCTCAGCAGCGTGCGCGTGGGCCTGCGCGTCGGCACACCAAGCGCGCTCACGTGCTGCGGCACCCGCCATCAGCGTGACGGCGGATCCTCTGTTACCACCGGACTCACGAATTCCGGCACATTCTCGGCCTTTTTCTGCTCGGCCTCGAAAACCTCGAGCATGCGTTGCACACGTTCCTGCATGAGCGCCTCGCGCAACTCGATCTGCCGCCGTTCGTTGCGCAGCGATTTGAGCAAAGACGCGGCCATGAAAACCATCAGCACCAAAAAGGGAAAGGCGGCCACGATCGAGATGGTTTGCAAAGCTTCGAGGCCACCGCTCAATAGAAGCACTCCCGCCACCAGCACTTGAGTGACACCCCAAAGAAACCGAGCCCACCGGCTGGGTTCAAGTGTGCCGTGGGTAGTGAACATGCCAAGCACAAAAGTGGCCGAGTTGGCGGAGGTAACAACAAACAGCACGATCAGCAGCACCATCAAGGGGCCGGTCACGCCCACAAATGGCAAGAATTCCAGCAAGTGAAAGAGACCCGAGCTGATTTCCTGACTCACCGAGTAGGCAATGCCGCCCTCGTCGAACATTTCGTAATAGAGAGCAGAACCACCGAAGGTGGCAAACCACAGAAAGCTCAACACTACCGGCATGCCGATCACACCCAGCACAAACTCCCGGATGGTTCGGCCGCGAGAGATACGGGCGATGAAACTCCCCACAAAGGGCGCCCACGACAGTCCCCACGCCCAATAGAAAATGGTCCAGCGCTCCACCCAGTCTTCGCCAGTGTAGGGCGTCATGACCAGGCTCATACCAATCAGGTTGGCAAAGTATTCCCCGATACCGTTGGTGAACACCGCAGTGATGAAATCCGCCGGCCCGACAAAAAACACAAAACACAACAGCGCGGCGGCCAGCAGCATGTTGGCGTCACTCACGTAGCGGATGCCACGCTCCAGCGGGGTAAGCGAGGTGAGCAGAAAGACGATGGAAACTCCGGCCAGGATGGCGAGTTGCGGCCCAATGCCATAACCCACATCGGCGACTGCACCCAAGCCGCTGTTGATCTGAATGATGCCCAGGCCCAGAGTGGTAGCCACGCCAAACACGGTAGACACCACAGCGAGAATGTTGATGCCATGCCCCAAGCCGCCATCCACGCGGTGGCCCAGGGTGGAGCGGAAGGCTTCACTGATCAGGCCCGGACGTTGCTGCCGAAAGCGCACATAGGCGATGGCCAGCCCCACAATGGCAAAGTTGGCCCATTGATGGAACCCCCAGTGAAAGAACGAATAACGCATGCCCAGGCCAGCTGCCTGCGGGGTTTGCGGATCGGCCATACCCAGGGGCGGATTGTTGTAATGGGTCATGGGTTCTGCCACGCCCCAGAACACCAGGCCCACGCCCAGACCCGCTGAGAAAGTCATGCCCAGCCATGCTGGATAGGGGAATTCCGGAACCTCGCCGTCGGCGCCCAGGCGGATGTGACCATACGACGACAAGGCCACGCCCAAACACACCAGCAGGAAGGCGGTGGTGGCAAACAGATAGACCCAGCCGAAATGCTCGGTGGTGAAGTCGAGCCCCGCATTGGCCCACTCTGCCAATTGCGTTGGGTTGTACACACCCAACCCCACGAACAGCAGCAGAATGACCAGAGAACTGTAAAACACCCAACCCGGACGTCGGCGACGTTCAGCGAGCTGATCAGACGCGGACATGCAGAAACCTCCTTGTGCAACATCGCAGGAGCCTTGCTCACGCCCAGATACGGCACGGCCCCGAGTCTCCTCCGTGGAGACCGACTTCACTGTAACCGCCGGCATGCTATGTTTGCGAATGCTCAAGAAACAATATGAGGAGTCTCAGCATGCAGTCAGCTTCGGCCAATCTACAGCTCACCGGCAAAACGGCCATCGTTACGGGTTCGGGCCGCAATATCGGCCGGGGTATCGCCCACGCCCTGGCCGCCCAGGGTGCGAACGTGGTGGTGAACGGCCACAGTGATCAAGATGCTATCAATGCCGTGGTCAACGAGATCGAGCAAGCCGGCGTAGGCAAAGCCATGGGCGTGATGGCCGATGTCAGCGTCGATGCCGAGGTGCAGCAGATGGTGCAGGCTGCCGCCGAGCGCTTTGGATCGGTGGATATCGTGGTGTCCAATGTGGGCATCCGCCGCATGCAGGCGTTCCTTGAAATTACCCCCGAACAGTGGGACGAAGTGTTGCGCACCAACCTCACGCCCGCTTATTCACTGGCCCGACACGCCATTCCCTACATGCAGAAAAAGCGCTGGGGGCGCATCGTGCTCATTTCCGGCTTCGATGGCTTCTGGGGGCAGGTTACCCACCGCGCCCACAACGTCACTGCCAAGGCGGGCTTGCACGGTTTGGCGAAGGCGCTCGCGCGAGAATTCGGGGTAGACGGAATCACCGCCAACACCGTGGCGCCCGGCGCGATCGACACCGTCCGCGACTGGTCACAATACACGCACCAACTGCGCGAACAACTCGAGAAAGAAATCCCACTCGGTCGCTACGGTAAAGTGGAAGAAGTGGCTGCGGCCTGCGAGCTTCTGTGCACCGATCGCGGGGGCTTCATTTCGGGCCAGGTCATTCATGTAAACGGCGGCCACTATATGTACTGAGGCAAGCGGCTGGCCGGCGCTGCTCCGCCGTCAGCCTTGCCCGGCTCCACCCCACTCCTCCCTTGGTCATGTCAATCTCACGATTCCTGGCTCGCCTCGGGCGAGCCGTCCTGCTGTGCGCCCTGCCCGGCCTGGCCGTGGCCAGTCCGTCGGCGCCCTCTCAACAGCTCGCACCTGCCAGTTCGTCCTGGCAGGTGCAGGTAACCCCCTACGTGTGGGGAGCCGGCATGCGTGGTCAGGTGGCTCCTTTTCGACGAGCGCCTTCGCTGTCGGTGCGCAAGAGCACGCGAGATATGATCGAGGAGTTGAACATCGGTG
>JAJUJN010000190.1 GCA_029265335.1 Alcaligenaceae bacterium | reverse complement strand
TCGGTCGATCGCAATCATGCCGCCGAGGCGGCGCGCAAATTGGCTGAACACTGCCGAGCCAGCGTTTTTGCTGCTCCCTTCTCGGCTCGCTGCAGTTTCCCCGAAACGCATCCCCAGTTCATGGGATTTTTGCCCGCCAACGGCGAACTCATCCATCAGCAGTTGCAGGGCCACGATTTAGTGCTCGTGCTGGGCGCCCCAGCTTTCACCTACCATGTGGAGAGCGAGTGCCCTACGCTGCCGGAGGGCGCCCGACTCATCCAGATCACCGAGTCGTTGCCCCACGCCGCCATGGCCGAAGCCGGCGATGCGGTGCTGGGCAATGTGGGTCAGGCGCTGCACTGGTTGGCCGAGCATGTGATTCCCGGCAATTCGTCCGTGCTGCGACAACGGCCCATTCCGCCAGAACCCGATCGCAGCGAACTGTCGGTGGCCCTGGCGCTGCAACAACTGGCGCAAACTCGCCAGCCTCACGAGCTCTTGGTAGAAGAAGCGCCTACCTCGCGTGTGGTCATGCACCAATACCTGCCCATCGAGCAACCAGGCACCTTTTTCACCATGGCCAGTGGTGGGCTGGGCTGGGGTCTGCCTGCAGCCGTGGGCATCGCCATGGCCCGCCCCAACGAACGCGTGTGGTGCGTGATTGGCGATGGCTCCACCATGTACAGCCTGCAGGCGCTCTGGACGGCCGTGCAGTATCAACTCAATCTGAAAGTGATCGTGCTCAACAATCAGAATTATGCCGCGCTGCGCCGCTTCGCAAGAGTCTTTGCCTTTCCGGAGCCCGACAAGCTGGTGGGCACTACGTTAGGAGGTCTGGATTTCGTGGCATTGGCACAAGGCCAGCAATGCCCGGGTGAGCTTGCCACCACGCCAGCCGAGCTCGCCGACGCCCTGAAGGCGGCCACGGCCAACCGCAAACCCTACCTGGTAGAAGTCAAGGTTCCTTAGGGTAGGTGTGATGGCTTCGGGGGCACCGGCCCGCCCTGGTGCATGAAGCAGCCCACGTCGATCACCGTGCCAGAGAGCGTGGCCGCGTCGTCTGACAGCAGAAAGGCCACCACCCGAGCCATGTCGTCGGGCGTAACGGGCCGCCCCGCCACCGAACCCACGGCGTTATGGCCGAAACGCGAGGCGTCGCCACCCACGCGCCCAAGGCTCATGCCGGTAACAATACCCCCACCCCCAGGAATCACGGTATTCACGCGTATGTGATCGTGAAAATGGTCGTAGGCCAAGGCCTGGCTGAGGGTGTGCAACGCACCCTTGCTGCTGGCGTAGGCTGCCATATTGGGCTTGCCCCACCCGGCTCCCGAACCGACATGCACAATGGCGCCGCCGCCCTGGCGCTGCATGTGCGGAATCACTGCGCGAGCACACAGATAAGCCCCTTTTACATTCACTGCGAAGATGCGGTCCCACAGGTCTTCGTCGGTGTCGAGCACAGTGCCCAATGGCCCGATCGCCGCGTTGTGCACCAAAGCGTCGACGCGACCATGACGGGCGAGCGCCGCATTGACCACCCCCGCTACCGCCGCCGCCGACGACACATCGGCTTCCAGCACGTCGGCATTCAAACCTTCATCGGCAAATTGCCGACGCATCGCATCCAGACTGTTAGCGGCCGTACTCGACACCTGAGGGCTGTCCAAACCAAATGCCACCACATGCCAGCCCTGGCGCGCCAGACCGAGCGAAATACCGGCCCCCAGACCAAAGGTGCCGCCGGTGACGATGACGGTCTTCATGTTGAACTCCTGACTTCGTTGGATAATTTGCTTGATTTCGTGGAAACTTAATGTTTTGACTCGTATGCCTGATGGCTTGCGGCGAGTCGCTTGAGCAATCGCGGGTTTTCGGAGGAAGCAAGGCCATGACCAGAGCCGTGCCGCAGGTGGATGTTCTCATTGCCGGAGCCGGGCCAGTAGGCCTTGTGCTTGCCATGGAGCTGGCGCGCCATGGCTCCCAGGTATTGATCGTGGAACCTCGTGAACGGCTCGAGCCTCCGAGCGTGAAGTGCAACCATGTCTCGGCCCGCTCGATGGAGATCTTTCGCCGGCTGGGCTTGGCTCGCAAGGTTCGCGAAGCCGGCCTGCCGCCCGATTACCCTCACGATATTGCTTACCGCACCACGGCCACTGGCCTGGAGCTCACGCGTATTCATATTCCGTGCTGGCGCGACCGTTACACCGATACTTCCGGCCCCGATGGCAATTGGCCCACCGACGAACCGCCGCATCGCATCAACCAGATCTACCTCGAACCCATCCTGTTTCGCCACGCCGAGCAAACCCCGGGCATCACCATTTGGAACCGCTGCGAGCTGCGCGATTTCGAACAAGGCGAACACGGCGTGAGCGCCCAGGTTCAAGATCTCCAGGCACAAAGCACCATCACCGTAGAAGCGCCCTATTTGGTCGGTTGCGACGGCGGTCGTTCGCGGGTGCGTCGAGCCATCGGCGCCGAACTGCAGGGCGACGCCGTGGTGCAGCGGGTGCAATCTACCTATCTGCGAGCGCCTGATCTGCTTCGTCGGTTTCGCTATGCGCCGGCCTGGGCAACTTTCTCGCTCAACCCCAGGCGTAGCGGCAATATGTATGCCATCGACGGCAAGGAGCTCTGGCTGGTTCATAACTACCTGCGCGACGACGAGCCGCATTTCGACTCGGTCGACCGCGACGCCTCCATCCGCGCCATTCTCGGTGTCGACAGCAACTTCGAGTACGAGGTGCTGAACGTAGAAGACTGGTACGGTCGGCGCCTGGTCGCCAACAAGTTTCGTGACCGAAGAGTGTTCATCTGTGGCGACGCCGCGCATCTGTGGGTGCCCTACGCTGGTTATGGCATGAACGCCGGCATTGCCGACGCCAGCAACCTGGCCTGGCTGCTGGCCGCGCGTTTGAACGGCTGGGGCGGTGAAAGCATTCTGGATGCGCACGAAGCCGAGCGTCTCCCGATCACCGAGCAGGTGTCGTACTTCGCCATGAATCATGCGCATGCCATGACGCGACAGCGCGGGGGTGTGCCGGCCAATATCGAAGACGATACCCCGGAAGGCGAAGCCGCCCGCCGTGAACTGGGCCGAGAAGCCTACGAACTGAATGTGCAACAGTATGCGGCCGCCGGCCTCAACTTTGGCTACTACTACGAAGATTCGCCCATCATCATTTACGACGGCGAAAGCGCTCCGGGATACACCATGGGCTCGTTCACGGCGTCTACCGTTCCCGGCTGTCGCACCCCGTGGTATCGCTTGCGCGACGGGCGTTCGCTTTACGATGCCATGGGCGACGGCTTCAATTTGCTGCGCTTCAACCCCAACATCGACTGCACTCCCTTGCTGGCGGCAGCCGAACAACGTGGCCTGCCCTTGCAAGTGATCGATGCCGATCGCGACGACCCGCGCGCTGTGGTTTACGATCATGACCTGTTGCTCTCTCGGCCCGACCAGCATGTGGCCTGGCGCGGCAACGCGCTGCCCGCCAACGCGCTCAGTCTGATCGACCACGTGCGGGGCGCCTGAGCGCCGCCCTGCCAGGCGAACGCGAGTGGCCGCTCTGGCAGGGCCGGCGGCCACTCATCTGACTCACCCGGCCCACCCGACTCCCGCGGGCAAGGCGGGCTGCGCCCAGCGAAGCATCATTCGATGCGAATACCCGCTTCTTGAGCCACCTGCTTCCAGCGTTGCAGCTCTTCACTGATCATGTTGGCCAGAAGTTGAGGGTCGGCGGCGCCAGTGGACATACCCAAACTGGCAAAACGGTCGATCACTTTCTGATCTGCCAGAATTTCTTCGAGCGCACCGTTGAGTGTTTCTACCACCTCATCCGGTGTACCAGCCGGCGCCATCAACGCTGTCCAGATGGGAGCGTTGTAGCCTTCGATTCCCGCTTCGTCGATGGTGGGAACATCGGGCAAGGCAGCTGAGCGCTCGATGGTGGTCACGCCCAAGGCCTGCAGGCGCCCGGATTCCACCAACGGCACAATGGCCGCGGTATCGAGAAAAGCAAAATCGGTTTGCCCACCCATGAGATCGGTGGCGGTGGGGCCTGAGCCTTTGTAGGGCACGTTGGTGTAGGAAATCCCGGATTCCTTGGCGAACAACTCGGCCATCAGCTGCATGGTTGACGACGCCGAGCCGTGAGTGAGCGGCACCTCGCTTTGTTTGGCGTGTTCCACGAACTCAGCCAGGGTTTTGATGTCTTTGAGGTTGGGACCGGTGACCAGCACAAACGGGAACTCGGCCAGCAAGGCGATGGGCCGGAAATCTTTTTCGGAATCGTAGGTAACCCGTTCGGGCGCATAAATGGCCGGGTTCACAACCAAACCACCAGAAGCGATCACCAGCAGGGTATAGCCATCGGGATCTGCGCGCTGCACGTGGTTGGCCGAAAGCATGGAGGCCGCGCCCGGGCGGTTTTCGACCACAAAAGCCTGGCCCAGTCGTTGCTCGAGCTCGGCGGAAATCACCCGCGCCACGATGTCGTTGGTGCCACCCGGCGGAAAGCCCACCACCACCGATACGGCGCGTTCGGGATAGGCAGCGTGCGCCATCATGGTGGCGGTGACGCCCATGGCCAGCGCTGCGGCGCGCAAAACGTTGCGGAATACGTTCATACGATGTCTCCTTCACTCCGTGAGGTACTTACTGCGTTGGTTTATTGCTTGCCCTCATCAAATGTATGGCGTTTTGAACGCCATGTACACCTGTCGGACACGAAAAGTGAAACAAAAGACTACCGACAACTCTCCTGACCTATACTCTTGACTCCTCCCCTCAGCAGTCAGTTTTATGGAAAAACCGAGCGACAGTGTACGGTCTGTGGAGCGCGCCTTGGATATTCTTGGCGCCTTCTCGCCAGATGACCAATCTTTGTCGGCTGTGGAGCTGGCGAAAAGGGTTGGACTCAGTCGGCCCACGCTCTATCGGCTGTTGT
>JAJUJN010000037.1 GCA_029265335.1 Alcaligenaceae bacterium | reverse complement strand
GTCTTGGGCAGGTTCTCGCCAAAGCGGATTTCGCGCGGTTTGGCGATGGGGCCGATTTCTTTGGCTACCCAGTCGCGCAGTTTGCCGGCGATGGCGTCGGCCTCGGCGCCATCGGGGGTGCCGTGCTTGAGCACCACGAAGGCCACCACGGCTTCGCCGGTGACGTCGTCTGACCTGCCCACCACGGCGGCTTCGGCCACTTCGGGGTGTGCCACCAGCACGGATTCAATCTCCATGGTGCCCAAGCGATGGCCCGACACGTTGAGCACGTCGTCGATGCGGCCCATGATCCAAAGATAGCCGTCGTCGTCCACGTGTGCACCGTCGCCTGCCACGTAGATCTTGCCGCCGAGCTCAGGCGGGAAGTAGGTGGAGCGGAAGCGGTCTGGGTCGCCCCAGATGGTGCGAACCATTGCGGGCCAAGGCTTGGTGACGACCAGAAAGCCGCCCTTGCCACGCGGCACAGCGTGGCCGGCTTCATCGACCACGGCGGCGGCGATGCCCGGCAGGGGCAGCGTGCACGAGCCAGGCTTGGTGGGCGTGGCGCCGGGCAGCGGAGCAAGCATGTGGCCGCCGGTTTCGGTTTGCCACCAGGTGTCGATCACCGGGCAGCGCTCGCCGCCCACATTCTTGTGGTACCACATCCAGGCTTCGGGGTTGATGGGCTCGCCCACCGAGCCAATGATGCGCAGACTGGAGAGGTCGAATTTGGTGGGGTGGACGTCGGGGTTGGCTTCCGAGGCCTTGATGAGCGAGCGGATGGCAGTGGGCGCGGTATAGAAGATCGAAACGCGGTGCTTTTCGATCATGCGCCAGAAGCGCGCGCTATCGGGCCAGGTGGGCACCCCTTCGAACATGAGCTGGGTAGCGCCAGCCGCCAGTGGACCGTAGGCGATATAAGTGTGACCGGTGACCCAACCGACGTCGGCCGTGCACCAGAAGAGGTCATTGGGCTTGATATCGAACGTCCACTTCATGGTGAGCGAAGCCCAGAGCAGGTAGCCGGCGCTGGCATGCTGGATACCTTTGGGTTTGCCCGTGGAACCCGAGGTGTAAAGGATGAACAGCGGATGTTCGGCGTCGAGAGCCGGGGGCTGGTGGGTGGCCGGTTGGTTGGCGGTGAATTCGTGCAACCAGTGGTCGCGCGCGTCGTTCCAGGGTAGGTCGTCGCCGGTGCGCTTGTAGACCACCACCTGCCGTACAGCTTCGCAACCGCCCATGGCGAAGGCGTCTTCGAGTGTGCTCTTGAGGGGAATGGTGCGGCTACCGCGCACTTGCGCATCGGCGGTAAACACCAGCACCGCGCCGGTATCAAGGATACGCTCGTGCAGGCTCTTGGCCGAGAATCCGCCAAACACCACGGAATGGATGATGCCGAGGCGGGCGCAGGCCTGCATGATCACCACGACTTCGATCGACATCGGCAGGTACACCACCGCCCGGTCGCCTGCCTTGTAGCCTGCGGCACTCAGGGCGTTGGCCAGGCGACACACTCGTTCGTGCAGTTCGGCGTAGGTAACGCTCGTTACCGTGCCGTCGTCGGCTTCGAAGATGATGGCGGTTCGGTCGCCCTGTCCTGCTTCCACATGACGGTCCAGGCAGTTGGCCGAGACGTTCATCTGGCCATCTTGAAACCAACGCCAGAACGGCGCATCGGATTCGTCGAGCACTTCGGTGAACGGCTTTTGCCACACCAGGTGCTCGCGTGCCAGCCGTTCCCAAAAGCCCGTGAAATCACGTTCGGCTTCGTCGAACAGTGCCCGATATTGCTCCATGCCCGAAATGGTGGCGTTGCGCGCCAGTTCAGCGGGAGGCGGGAACACCCGCTTTTCCGTGAGGACGGTATCGATGGTTTGCTTCATGTTTGAACCTCGTATGAACGACGAACGAGTTAGGACAGGCCCAGGGCTGCAATACCGGCCTGGGCAATTTCCACGTCCTCGCTGGATTTGACGCCCGACACGCCGACCGCTCCCACAACCTGTCCGTCAACCACAATGGGCACACCGCCTTCGAGCATGCCTTGCAATTGGGGCGCCGACAGAAACGCCTGCCGACCGCCGTTGATCATGGTTTCGAAGGCGGCCGATTCGCGGCGCCCCAAAGCCGCGGTGTTCGCCTTGGCCGGGCCCATATAGGCAGTCATGGGCGCTGCGCCATCGAGGCGCCGCATACCCAACAGGTGGCCGCCATCGTCGACCACGGCCACCGAAACAGCCCACTGGCGCTCGGTGGCGAACTGCTCGGCAGCGTCGAGAATTTTGGTGACGTCGGCACAGGCCAGCACGGCTTTGGATTTCATCATGTAACTCCGTCGAATGGATCAGGGCAAGCGCGCCCACCCAGCGCGGGCTGCGCTCGCGAACAAACGAAGAAAACGGCCCGCTCCCAGGGCGCGTCGCGCGGCGGGGAGCCTGGCCGATTCCAGGCGCACCCGAAACGATACAACGAGAGGTGGTGGGTACACCAAACCCGCTCTCGTCGCGCGCGACTGACAAACACAACTCGTGAAGCTTTTCTGTCGGACGAGTCTTACGCGGAGTTGACGGATAGCAACAAGTTTGGTTAACTCGTGACCTATCCAATCGTCACAATCGTGGCGAAAAACCCACTCCCACCAAAAACTCGCTTTGCAATGACGTCGATTCGATCCGCGCTAAGGGCGCCACTCGCCGCGCGCTGCAGTCGTCTTGTGCTCATCTCTGCACTCGTTGCGCTGTTTGCCGGTTGCGCCAGCACAAGCCACCAGCAGCGATCGGCGCACGGTCAAGGCGCGGGAGAACACGACGGGCTGGCCCTGCTGTTGGCGCGCATCGAGGCCAACGACGCACAACGCCCGGATCCGCTCGATCGTCTCACCAATCCAGCCACGGCGTTTGTCGACGAAGCCTTGGCAGTGTTGGGCACGCGCTATCGCTACGGCGGCACGTCGCCCGAAGAAGGCTTCGATTGCAGCGGCCTCATCTGGTTTGCCGCCAACGAGGCCTCGGGGGTCACGCTGCCCCGCACTACCGCCGCCCTCGCCAAGCAAGGGCGCGAAGTGAAACGCGACGAACTGCAGCGAGGCGACCTGGTGTTCTTCAACACCATGGGCCGCCGCTACTCTCATGTGGGCATTTACCTGGGCAACGGCAAATTCGTGCATGCGCCCAGCTCAGGCGGCGTGGTACGCATCGAAAAACTCGCCGTCAACTACTGGAACAAGCGCTTCAATGGGGCGCGCCGCATTACCCACCTCACCCGTCTGGCTGCCAACTAACTGGCAGCACACAAGCGACACACTTGCAGCGCTCGCTGCACACTGCACACTGAACGTCGGCAGGCCACAACCTGCACGCCAGCTCGCTCAGCCGACTGGCGGAACATTTTCATGACGTTGTGACCTAAAAAATCCGTGAGCAAAATCACCAGCTGCGTGCCGCTGGGCAGATTTGGCGCCTTGCGTTGATGCGACGGATGCCGCCCACTGATGTGATGGGTAACGGCAATATTCCATTGTTGCAGTAGATCGGGGATATTGCCGAGACGGTCGGCGCCAACCACTATGGCAGAAATTGCTGCAGCCTGGCTCATGGATGCTCTCCTGATGACATGCTTCGGATTGACGCTGGGATGAGCGTCGAAGAGAATAATAATGATTCTCATTAAGAAATGTCAACGTGATTGAGAATCATTTGCATGCGAGATGTAACAAGTACCTCTGAAATCGGAGAACACGAACCCTCCGGCTCGGTGCTGGAGCGATCTGCGAAAGTGTGGGGCCCCAGCACGAGCGCTCCGACTCCCGGGGATACGCCTACCGGTGTAGGGGGCTCAAGCGCAGTGGCTGTCCAGCGTGCAATCAAGAAAGCGTGCACCGGCGCGCGGCGCAGAAGAAGAAGCCCCGCCATGGAGCCCTGAAGAGGGGCTGCCAGCATGCGGGGCAGTAAGAACCCCTCAGGCGAGGGGCCATGAACCGCTCAGATTGGCTTGTAGCGGATGCGGCGGGGCTTGGCGCCCTCTTCACCCAGACGTCGGATTTTGTCGGCTTCGTATTCTTGGTAGTTACCGTCGAAGAACACCACCTGAGAATCCCCCTCGAAGCTCAGAATATGAGTGGCGATACGGTCGAGAAACCAACGGTCGTGACTGATCACCATCACGCTGCCGGCAAATTCGAGCAGGGCCTCTTCGAGTGCTCGCAAGGTTTCTACGTCGAGGTCGTTGGACGGCTCGTCGAGCAACAGAAAGTTGCCGCCGCTAGCGAGTGTCTTGGCCAGATGCAGACGGCCGCGTTCGCCGCCAGAAAGCTGCCCCGCCCGCTTGCTTTGGTCGGCGCCCTTGAAGTTGAATCGACCCAGGTAGGCTCGCGACGGGATCTCGAAGCGCCCCACCGTGAGAATATCGGCCCCGTCTGCCACGATATCGAACACGGTCTTGTCGGGGTCCAGCGCTTCGCGTGATTGGTCAACAAAGGCCATCTTGACCGTGGAACCCACGCGCACTTCGCCAGAATCGGGTTTTTCTTCGCCGACGATCATGCGAAACAAGGTGGACTTACCCGCGCCGTTGGGGCCGATCACACCTACGATGGCGCCAGGGGGCACCTTGAAGCTGAGATTGTCGATCAGCAGACGATCTTCGAAGCCCTTGCTGACCTGATCGAACTCCACAACCTCGTTACCCAGGCGCTCAGCGACCGGGATGAAGATTTCCTGGGTTTCGTTGCGCTTCTGGTATTCGTGCGAGCTGAGCTCCTCGAAGCGGGTGAGGCGAGCACGTGATTTTGCCTGCCTGCCCTTGGGGTTCTGCCGCACCCATTCGAGTTCCTGGCGGATGGTTTTCTGGCGAGCAGATTCGCCGGCCTCTTCCTGCTTCAGGCGCTGCTCTTTTTGCTCGAGCCAACTGCTGTAGTTGCCCTTCCAGGGAATGCCGTGGCCGCGGTCGAGCTCGAGAATCCAGTCGGCAGCATTGTCGAGGAAATAGCGGTCGTGGGTGACAGCCACGACAGTGCCGGGGAAGCGCTGCAGGAACTGCTCCAGCCAATGCACGCTTTCGGCGTCGAGATGGTTGGTGGGCTCGTCGAGCAGGAGCATGTCGGGGCGCGACAACAAGAGTTGACACAAGGCCACACGACGTTTCTCGCCGCCCGACAGATTGCCCACGATCGCCTCCCACGGCGGCAAGCGCAATGCATCGGCCGCGATCTCGAGCTGGGTATCGGCGTCGCCGCCGCCACTGGCATCGGCAGCGCTGATGATGGCTTCGAGGCGTGCCTGCTCTTCCGCCAGGGCATCGAAGTCGGCGTCGGGCTCAGCATAGGCGGCATAAACCTCGTTGAGCCTTTCGCGGGCAGCGAACACTTCGCCCATACCCTCTTCGACCGCTTCGCGCACGGTTTGCTCGGGATTGAGCTGCGGCTCTTGAGGCAGATAACCGATACGAATGCCGGGCATGGGCTGGGCCGTGCCCTCGAATTCGGTATCGACCCCGGCCATGATCCGCAGCAGCGTGGATTTGCCCGAACCGTTGAGCCCGAGCACGCCGATTTTGGCGCCAGGAAAAAAGGAAAGGGAGATATCGCGCAGGATTTGCCGCTTGGGCGGCACCACCTTACTCACGCGATGCATGCTGAACACGTATTGAGCCATATTTTGAGGTTCCTCCGGGAATGCAGGAATTGTAGGCCAGCCTATTGCGCGTCCCGCAAAACTGTTGGACGTTGCGCAGAACACGGCTTTCTTACATGCAGTATCCTCTGGGGCGTTGCGGGCGCTTCGCTCGAGGGGTGCCCTATTGATTGTCCTCGAGGAAACTGCATGGCTCGAACCTCCGCATTGCGTAACCCCGTCCTGTTGATCGCCGGCACCATCGTGCTCGTGCTATCCATTCTGGGCGCGATCATGCCCGAGCGCTTCGGCGACGTGGCGCAAACACTGTTGCTCTTTACCACCACCAACTTCGGATGGTTCGTACTGATCGCCGTGTTCGTGCTGATCATCTTCCTGCTGGGCCTGGCTACCAGCCGCTATGGTTCGCTGCGCTTGGGCGGCGACGACTCCCGCCCCGAATTTGGCTTCTTCAGCTGGATCGCCATGCTGTTTTCCACCGGCTTTGGATCGGGGCTGGTGTTCTGGGGCGTGGCCGAGCCCATGAGTCATTTCTTCAGCACCCCCTTCGCCGGCACCGAACCACTCACACGAGAAGCGGCCCGAATCGCCATGGGCTACTCCTTTTTTCATTGGGGCATCAGCCAATGGTCGGTCTTTGCCATGGCAGGGTTGGTCATCGGGTTCCTGCAGTTTCGCAAGAACCGTGATGGTTTGGTGTCAACTGCGCTGGAGCCAGTGCTGGGCACGAGAAAAAGCACCAAAACCGTGGTTGATTCTCTGGCTGTCATCGCCACGGTCATGGGCGTGGCCACCTCGATCGGGCTGGGCGTGCTGCAGGTGAATGGTGGTCTCACGTCGCTTTTTGGCCTGCCCGATTCCTTCGGCATCCAGATGCTCGTGATTCTTGCCATGCTGGTGGCCTACCTGGTGTCATCCATCACCGGCCTCGACAAGGGCATGCGTCTGCTCAGCAACCTGAACCTGGGGCTCTGTATTGGCTTGCTGCTCTACGTGTTCATTGCCGGGCCTACGGTGTTCATTCTCAACGCCTTCACGCTCGCCATGGGCGACTACATCACCAACTTCGTGCAATACAGTCTGCGACTCGAACCCTATCAGG
This sequence comes from Alcaligenaceae bacterium, assembly GCA_029265335.1. Classification (GTDB taxonomy): domain Bacteria; phylum Pseudomonadota; class Gammaproteobacteria; order Burkholderiales; family Burkholderiaceae_B; genus Verticiella. The sequence continues at coordinate 4,158 of JAJUJN010000037.1, read as the reverse complement.
GCCGCACCTGGGTGCGCGACTGGACCATCTTCTATTGGGCCTGGGCCATTGCCTGGTCGCCCTTCGTGGGCGCCTTCGTAGCTCGCGTATCGCGCGGCCGTACCATGCGCGAGTTCATTCTGGGCGTGTTGATCGTGCCACCCTTCATCGCCTGCGTCTGGATCGCGACGTTCGGCGGGCTGGCCCTCTACGAAGATCTCAACGCGGCCGCCGGTATTGCCGAAATCGTGAACAACAACGTGTCGCTCGCCCTGTTCGCTGCTTATGAGTCCCTGCCGCTGGCCAATATTCTGTCGGTCTTGTCGATTCTGCTGATCTATACTTTTCTGGTGACCTCGGCCGACTCAGCCACCTACATCCTGGCCAGCATGACCAGCAACGGCAGCCTCGTACCGCCTCTGATCGGCAAATTCATCTGGGGGATACTCATCGCCGCCATTGCTGCTGTGCTGTTGGCTTCCGGCGGCCTCAGTTCGCTGCAGACCGCATCGCTGGTGTCGGCACTGCCGTTCACCGTATTGCTGCTGCTCATGATGGTAGCCATGATCAGGATGCTCAGGCACGAGCCCCTGCCCATCCGGCCTGCCGACGTGCGGCGCTACCGCCGCATGGCGCAGGCTGCCAGCCTGCAGGCCACGCGTCGACGCAAGAATCAATTGCGGTCGCAAAAATGAAACTCGCCCCGCCGAACCTGAACCATCGCATGGCGGTGGGAGTTCGGTGGGGCGAAAATTGAACGCTTGGTGTTCGAAGAACGGTTGGCGCCAGTCGAAAACCTGCACCCTGCGAGCCCGTGGGCCGTGACCCCTGACCCCTGAGCCCCGAGCCCCGAGCCCCGAGCCCCGAGCCCTGAGCCCTGAGTCATGGCGTCACGGCGTCATGCGGGAGCGCGCAGCGTAGCCAGTGCGCGGGTCCAGCGCTCCAGCTCATCCAACATGGCGGTAGCCGAGGTTTCCAGAATTCCGGTGGTGATCAGTTGGCGATGATCGTCGAGCTGCTGAGCTGCATTGATCACGGTGACGGCTTCAACGATGGGGGCCATTTTGTAGGTGGTTACCAATGCGCGCGCGGCCTGAGCGGAGCGCATGCCGCCCGACACGCCACCGTAGCTGGCCATGGCTACCGGCTTGTAATGCCACTCGCGCTGCAGGTATTGCATGGCATTGACCAATGAGGCTGGCGGCCCAAAGTTGTATTCGGGCAGCACGAAAATGAAGGCGTCGGCGGCGGCGACGCTGGCGCTCCACTTTTTGGTATGCTCATGTTGGTATTTTTGCAAGCGCGGATGTTCCGGCTCGTCGAGGATCGGCAGCTTGAACTCGGCAAGGTCTACCAACTCGGCATCAAAACCGCCATGGGCCCGAGCCTGATCGAGCATCCACTCACCCACGGCGGGGCCAACCCGAACCGGGCGAGTACTGCAAACCACAATATGTAATTTGGGCTTCACTACAACTCCAGATTGCAAAACAACAAAAACTGGCCAAATACGGCAAGTTAGCATGTCTTGGGCGGCCTTGTGGCTGTCTACACCAAGGTGCAGGTTTCGGAGGTTCTTATGCGTTATCAAGAAGTTCTTGAATTCTGGTTCAACGAGACCCCTCCCGAACTCTGGTTTGCCAAAGACGAAGCATTCGACAATACCATCCGTGAGCGGTTCGGCCGGTTGGTAGAAGCTGCATCGGTTTGTGAGCTCGATCACTGGCGCAATGCACCCGAAGGACGCTTGGCCGAAATCATTCTGCTCGATCAATTCAGCCGCAACATTTACCGTGACACTCCGCAGGCGTTTGCTTCCGACCCCTTGGCTCTGGCCCTTGCGCAAGAGGCCATCGCCAGCGGCGCTGAAGCTCACCTCAACGCTGAGCAACGCCACTTTCTGTACATGCCTTTCATGCATAGCGAGTCGCGCCGCATTCACGAACGCGCCACGCGTCTGTTCACCCAGTTGGGCAACGCCGAAGCCTTGCGCTACCAGCTCGAGCACCAGGCCATCATCGAGCGTTTCGGCCGCTATCCGCACCGCAACGCCATTTTGGGGCGAACCTCCACACCCAACGAGCTCGCGTTCCTCGAAGAACCCGGCTCATCGTTCTGAGCGAAAACTCGCGTAGGCTATTTCAGTTTGTCGCAGTCGCTGTTGCCCCGTGCAGCAGCCTTCGCAGCAACGGGCCGGGACTCGTTAAGCTGTCGGCCTGGCCTCATCGGTGTTTGGCCATGATGATGCCGGTTTGCTGAGCGTAAGTGGCAGCAGCCGCCTCCCAACATTCCACGCCCTAGCCGCCTGTTTCAAGCTCCCGGCCCACCGGCAAAGTGGTTTCCTGCAGGAAGTCGTCGAGCACCCGCCCGGTGTGAGAGTAAGCGCGAGCAGCCCTGACCTCAGCCGGCGAACCTTGCACCACCACCTGCCCGCCCTCGTTGCCGCCTTCTGGGCCCAAATCCAGCAACCAATCGGCTTCGGCAATCACATCCAGGTTGTGTTCGATCACGACCACGGTGTTGCCAGCTTCCACCAGACGGTGCAGCACTCCAATCAGGCGCTCCACATCGGCCATCGCCAGGCCCACCGTGGGCTCATCCAGCACGTACAGCGTATGAGGCGCTTTGCCGGCGCGGCCGGTGCGAGTGAGGCCTTCGCTCATGCGAGCCTTGGCCAGCTCGGTGACCAGCTTGATACGCTGCGCTTCGCCGCCCGACAAGGTAGGCGAGGGCTGCCCCAGGGTGAGGTAACCCAGGCCCACATCCTGCATCAGTTGCAGCGGATGGCGCACCGCGGGGTGATTGGCGAAGTACTCAATGGCTTCATCGACCTCCATGGCCAGCACTTCGCCCACATTCTTGCCGCGCAGGCGAACTGCCAGGGTTTCGGGATTGAAGCGCGCGCCGCCGCAGGTATCGCACAGCACTTTCACATCGGGCAGAAAGTTCATCTCGATGGTGCGCAAGCCCTGCCCTTCGCAGTCGGGGCAGCGGCCGGCGCCGGTGTTGAAACTGAACCGCGAGGCCTTCCAGCCGCGCACCCGGGCTTCGGCGGTGTCGGCAAACTGGCGCCGCACCACATCCCAGAAGCCCACATAAGTGGCGGGGCACGAGCGCGGTGTTTTGCCGATAGGCGTTTGATCCACTTCCAGCACTCGATCGATCACCTGCCAGCCGGTGATGTCGCTGCAACCCTGCCAGGAAAACCTGGCGTCTTCCCCAGCGGCCAGACGGCGCACCAGGTTGTCGCGCAGCACATCGCGCGCCAAAGTGGATTTGCCCGAGCCCGAAACCCCGGTGACCACCGTGAGTCGATTCACGGGGAAGCGTGCCGTGACCTGCTGCAGGTTATGACGCGTTGCGTTGACCACCGTGAGCCAGCGGGTTGCGGCATCCACCGGCCGCCGAGGCTCGGCGGGATGCTGCAGCGGCTGCGCAAGGTAGCGCCCAGTGGTGGATTCCGGGTTGGCCATGATGTCGGCCACGGTGCCCTGCGCGACAACCTGGCCTCCCCGCGTGCCCGCGCCAGGGCCCATATCGATCACGTGCTCGGCCCGCCGTATGGTGTCTTCGTCGTGTTCCACCACCACCAACGTATTGCCGTTGCGCTCCAGACGGTGCAAGGCATCGAGCAGAATGCGATTGTCGCGAGGATGCAGCCCGATGGTGGGTTCGTCGAGCACATAGCACACGCCTTGCAGGTTGGAGCCCAGCTGTGCAGCCAGCCGAATCCGTTGCGCTTCGCCCCCCGAAAGGGTAGGAGCCGCTCGATCGAGCGCCAGGTACGACAGCCCCACCGTGTTGAGGAACTGCAGGCGGCTGCGCAACTCGGCGAGCAAGTCGCGCGCCACCTCGGCATCACGACCTTCCAGCTCCAGCTGCCGAAAGAACTCACTGGCTTCACCCACCGATAGCGCGCTGAGCTGCGCAATGGATTGATCCTGCCAGCGCACGGCCAAGGACACACGATTGAGGCGCTGACCCTGACACGTGGGGCACGGCTCAGGTTCTCCGTCACCATTCTGCAGCCAAGCGCCTTCTTCGCCCGATTGTTCGGCGTCGAAGCCCGGCAGCCGAACGCCCGAGCCGAAACAATCCGGGCACCAGCCATGCTTGGAGTTGTAAGAGAACTGGCGGGGATCGGGCTCGGGCAAATCCACTTTGGCGCGCGATGTGCTG
>JAJUJN010000312.1 GCA_029265335.1 Alcaligenaceae bacterium | reverse complement strand
GCTCACATTCCACTCGTCAATGGTTCTATCGGCTTGCCCTGCTCAAGCCGGCCACCTACAAACCCTGGCGTCATGCCCTCCGCCTGGGCATCGGGGTCGGGCTGCCGCTCATGGTGGGCTGGTGGCGCGGCGATATGGGCAGCTTTTTGATCGTTGCCCTGGGCGCGCTGCTCACGGCCACGCCGGTTCGTAACGACCCTTACCCCGCGCGGTTTCGTCAGATTGCGATTGCCACCGCGGTGGCATTGCTGGGTTTCCTGGTGGGGCCCGTGATGGCTGGACATGGCATCCTGACCTTGGTGATGCTGGCCGGCGTGGCTTTGGTATCGGGCCTCATCAGTGGCTTGGGGCCGTCGTTCTCTTCGGGCGCCATGTCGATGCTGGTGATGGCGATTGTGCTCTCGAAGGGCGCCCACTCCGGCCCGGCATGGATGGGCATTCTGCAATACCTGGCCGGCGCCGGCTTGGTGACACTCATGGTGGCCCTGGGCGCGCTCACCGACCGCCACCGGCCCGAGCGCTGGATGCTCTCGCAATTGATTCGCGCGGTCGCACAATTGGCCCGGGCATCGGCGGCGAGTAATCTGGCTACCGACAGCGCCGCGCGTAGCGCCTGGGAAAACGCCAGGCGCCAGGTGACCGATCAAAGCAAAACCGCTTACGCCTCGCTGGCCGAGAAAAGCGCGCATGCGCGCGCGGCGAGCTTTCATTCCATCCGGATCACCGAAATTTTGAGCCTGCTGCATGAGATGGCAGTGAACATCATTTCGTCAGTGGGCTCGGGTGTGGATGAGGCCACAAGGGCCCAATTTGCCCGGGCGGCCGACGACCTGGACCACTTGGCCGACACCTGGTTCCACCGTCACACAAGCGGGCAGCAAGGTGCAATATTGGGCGCAGGCAGCGCCGGCGATCAGCGCTCGGCGGCGGCAACGGGGGGCGCTGCCGGGACTGCCGGGGCGGCGTCCGGCCAACCAGGTACGCCGAGTGCCGGAGCCGATCCCAATCGCTTGCCGGCGCTGGTGCAGCGGCTAACCGACCTTTTGCAGACACCGGCCCACGTCACGCAGGTGCGTACGAAGCAGAGTGGCAGCCGTGGGCATGCGCCTGTGGCGGCACGCCGACTGGCGCTGCGTCAGCTCCGCCAACGCTTGGCGCTGGGCGCCGAAGTTTGGTCGTCGGCCGGGAAGCTGGCATTGTGCGTGGGCCTGGCCAGCGCGGCGGGGCATCTGCTCACCGGCAACCACTCCTACTGGTTGCCGATGACGGTGGCCATTGTGCTCAAACCCGATTTCGGGTCGGTTTTTCTGCGCGCGATCCACCGCAGTATCGGCACGGTGATCGGCGTGTTGTTGGCCATGGTGGTGATGGCGCTGGTGCCCAAGGGCCCCTTGTATGTAGCGCTGATCGCCGTGTTTTGCTTCATCATGCCGTGGGCTGGGCTGCGTAGTTATGCCGCGCAGGTGGCGTTCATGACGCCGGCTGTGCTGCTGATGATTCTTATGGTGGAGCCGGGATCTCCCGCCAACTACGGCATGCAGCGGCTGGTCGACACCTTACTGGGTTGCGGCATCGTGCTGGTGTTCGGCTACCTGGCCTGGCCGCGCTCGTTGGGTTCGAAGCTGGGCGACACCGCCGGCCAAGCACTCGACTCGGTGCTGACGTATTTCAATGCGGTCACCGCGTCGGGGCCAAACGCTGCGCCACCGGCTACGGTCACGAGCCGTGAATTCGCCGCCTATCGCGGTCTGTCGGATCTGCGCACGCAGCTGCAGCGTTACCTGGCCGAACCGCCCCCCGCAGGGCCTGAAGCCGCGGCCTGGCTCCCAGTAGTGGCGGCGGCCGAGCGCGTGTGCGACCGCATTACCGCCCTGGCGCTGGCACGCTCAACGGAGCCAGCGCCGGTGACGCCGGAGCGATTGCAAGCGGTGCAACAGGCACTGGCGCAATTGGCGGTTGACGCTCGTGAGAGTGCGGCCCCGCAGAGCGGTCATGGCAAGGCAACGGGGAACGCCTTTACGCCCGCGCCCAGCGACGATCATTTTGGCGAAGTGGAGCGCGAAGTGTTCGCCCTTTGCGGCGAGGCGACGCGACGTGTGGCGCCGAGCGCCGATCACTTCCCGGCCGGGCCCACCGGGAAACCGCTCACCACTCCCTTACAATAGCGCCTGGCCGCGCTGCGCTACGGCGGCGGCGCGGCCAGCTTCATGATAATAACGGTGACCCCATGCTAGACCCCAATCTGTTGCGCAAGGATGTCGCAGCCGTGGCCGAGCGGTTGAAAACCCGCGGTTATGAGTTCGACACCGAGCAGTTCCACTCCCTGGAAACCGAACGCAAGGCTGTGCAGATCGAGACCGAGGCTCTGCAGGCCCGGCGCAACGCCCTAGCCAAGGAAATCGGCAAAGTCAAAGGGCAGGGTGGCGATGCCTCTGCCTTGCTGGCCGAATCGCAACAAATCCCGGAGCGCCTCAAAGGTCTGGCCGACGTTCTGGCCGGCATCCAGCGTCGTCTCAACGAAACCCTGCACGGAGTGCCTAACCTGCCGCACGAATCGGTGCCGGTGGGCAGCGACGAATCCCACAACCAGGAAGTGCGGCGCTGGGTACCCGGTGGCGGCAACGAGCCGCCAAACCTGGGCTTCGAGCCCCGCGATCATGTGGAGTTGGGCGAGGCGCTGGGTCTGGATTTCGACACTGCGGCCAAGTTGTCGGGCGCACGCTACAGCTTTCTGCGTGGCAAGCTCGCGCGCCTGCATCGTGCGCTCGCCCAATTCATGCTGGATCTGCACACTACCGAACACGGTTACGAAGAGTGCTACACGCCCTATATCGTCAACGCCAAGACCTTGTTCGGCACCGGCCAATTGCCCAAATTCCGCGACGATATGTTTGCCGTGAAGAAGGGCGGTGATGCCGACGACGACGAAGAGCAGTACCTCATTTCCACGTCCGAGATCACGCTGACCGCCAGCGTGCAAGACACCATCCTGAACAGCGATCAACTGCCTATGCGCCTTACCGCGCACACCCCCTGCTTCCGCTCGGAAGCGGGCTCAGGTGGCCGCGACATTCGCGGCATGATCCGGCAGCACCAATTCGATAAAGTGGAAATGGTGCAGATCGTGCATCCGGACGAGTCTTACGAGGCGCTGGAAGCGATGACCAAGCACGCCGAAACGGTGCTGCAACGTTTGGAGTTGCCGTATCGGGTGGTGTTGCTGTGCACGGGCGATATGGGCTTTGGTGCGGCCAAAACCTACGATCTGGAGGTGTGGTTGCCGGCGCAGTCGGCGTGGCGCGAGATTTCGTCGGT
>JAJUJN010000272.1 GCA_029265335.1 Alcaligenaceae bacterium | reverse complement strand
GCTGAGAGCGGGCCGGTGAACCTCGCTAGCCGTTGGCCTCCGGGGTTTCTCTCTGCGAAGCGCTGGGCGCTGGCAAGCCCAAATTCTTCGGCGTCTGCGGCACTTCCATAACATTTGCTTATGGCAAAACGCTAAGGAATCATTAGCCGCGCGGCGGGTCGGCGGATATATTGGCGCGTGCATAGGGGCATTTTGCCCGCCCGCGGCCAATCCAAACACCTTGGTCGGTTGCTTAGCCAACGACTTCGGTATGGAGCGGCGCTCAATCAGGATCTCGCCATGCCTACGCACGTTTCCACCCGCCCTCATTCCCTGTCGGTCTTCGCCACGACCCTGGCCACTCTTGCAGTGGCCGCTGGTGGTCTGCTGGCTCCGTTGGCACAGGCCGCCTCCGAATATCCCAAGCGCGCCATTACGCTAGTCGTGCCCGGCCCGGCCGGCGGTACCCCCGATGTCACCGCCCGCCAGCTGGCCGAGCAACTGCACCAACATCTGGGGCAGCCGGTGCTGATCGACAACCGCGCCGGAGCGGCCGGCGGTATTGGGGCGGCAGCCGCCGCACAGGCCAAGCCCGATGGCTACACCCTGTTGATGGGCTTTGCCCAAACCATGGCTATCAACCCAGTTACCTTCCGCACGCTCAATTACGATCCCGTGAACGATTTCACTCCCGTGGCTCGCCTGGTGGAATTCGAGCTCGGACTGGTCGTGCCCGAATCTGTGCCTGCCACCACCGTGCCCGAGTTGGTGCAGTGGCTCGAAGACAATCAAGACAAAGCGGCCTTTGGCTCCTTTGGGCCCGGCACACCGTCACAATTTGCCGGCCAGATGTTCACCCGCAAAGCGGGAGTGGATGCAGTGCACGTGCCTTACAAAGGTTCGGCGCCCCTGGTGAACGAGCTATTGGGCGGCAGGGTACATTTTGGCTTCGTGGTGCCACAAGTGGCCATGCCTCACGTGAAAGCCGGTAAGCTGCGCATGTTGGCGGTGACTGGCCCCGAGCGCTCAGCGCAGTTGCCCGACGTGCCCACCATGCAGGAACTGGGCTACGACGAAGTGGTAGCGGGCGGCTGGTACGGCGTTTTCGCTCCGCAAGGCACGCCGGAGCCCATCGTGACTCAGGTGAGCGAAGCCGTGAAGGCCAGCGTGGAGTCTCCGGCGTTTGCCAAACTCCTGGAGCAACAGGATCTGCGCGCCGCCTGGCTCGATGGCCCCAGCTTGCGCGAGTTCCAACAGAATGAGATTGACCGCTGGCGCGATATTGCCGAGCGCACCAACTTTCAGGCGCAGGACTGATATTTTGTTCTTGGCGGATTTCGCTTGACTTCGCCATTCAGCGCCGTACACTTCCACCTAGTCAAGGGGAGTAGCTTCTCAAGCTGACGCATCGTCATCACGGCAGTTGGGCCAGAAGGCTCAACACCCGGTGCGTCAGGCAACCGACCGTTGCAAGCAAGACCTTGCCCAAAGGGCAAGGTCCGTGCGCTTCCAGCATTCAGGGTCTGTGTCCTTCGGGAACAGGCCCTTTTTATTTGTCTGGAGTGCATGATGCAATCGGTTGGAAACTGGTGGTTGTGGTCGGCCTTTGCTGCCATTGTGATCGTGATGCTGCTGATCGACCTGCTGGTAGTGGGCGGCGGCAAGAAGCATCGCGTGTCGTTCAAAGAGGCGGCTGGGTGGTCGGTGGCCTGGGTTACCGTGTCGCTGCTTTTTGCCGCCGGCCTTTGGTTTTATCTCAACGGCGCCTACGACCGTGCCTACGCCAACGATCGCACCATCGCGTTTCTCACCGGCTACCTGGTAGAAAAGTCACTGGCCGTAGACAACGTGTTTGTCTGGATGATGATCTTCAGCTACTTCGCGGTGCCGCTGGAGTTGCAACGGCGCGTGTTGTTGTATGGCATCGTGGGCGCGATCGTGCTGCGCACCATCATGATTTTTGCCGGCGCCTGGCTGGTGAATGAATTCCACTGGGTGCTTTATCTGTTCGGCGCATTTCTGGTTTTTACCGGCATCCGAATGGCGGGAGGCGCGGAACCCGAGCCCGACCTCGACAACAATCGCCTGATTCGATGGATCCGCAAACGGTTCCCGATCTCTTCTCATCTCGAAGGCGAGCGCTTCTTTGTGGTGCACAACGGAGTGCGAATGATGACTCCCCTGTTTCTCACGCTGGTGCTGGTCGAAATCTCAGACGTGGTTTTTGCAGTCGATAGCATTCCGGCCATTTTTGCCATTACCACCGACCCCTTCATTGTGCTCACCTCCAACCTGTTCGCCATTCTCGGCTTGCGAGCCATGTACTTTCTTATCGCCGATCTTGGCGACCGAAATGAACTATTGAATTACGGCCTGGCGGCCATTCTGGTATTCATCGGCGTAAAAATGCTCATCATGGATTGGGTGGAGATCCCGGTATCGGTGTCACTGCCGGTGGTGGCGGGGATTCTGGCAATCTCCATGCTGACGAGCTGGTGGTACGCCGCCAAGAAACGTCGTGAGGGAGAAGGCGGTCATGGTTAAATGAGGTGTCGGCTCAAGCAGCCTTTCGGGCACTGAGCAGCAGCTGTAATGCGCTATTGAATTGCCCGACTGGCTCAACCCCTGCCAGTTATCGGGTCCACCATGTCACTCTCACCTTTTCATCTCGCCATTCCCGTTTACGACTTGCCCGCGGCGCGTCGCTTCTACCGCGAAGTGCTTGGCCTGGAAGAAGGTCGCTCCAGCGATCAGTGGGTAGACTTCAATTTCTTTGGTCACCAATTGGTGATCCATGAGCATCCCAAAACGCCCTCACAGGAACAGGCGCACACCAACGCCGTTGATGGGCACGACGTGCCCGTGCCCCACTTCGGCGTGGTGGTGCCTTGGGAACACTGGGACAACCTCGCTCAACGACTTCACCAAGCCGGCGTCGAGTTCGTGATTGAACCCCATGTCAGGTTTCGGGGCCTGCCGGGCGAGCAGGCAACACTGTTTTTTCTCGACCCTTGCGGCAACGCGCTGGAATTCAAATCGTTCAAAGATCTGAACCAGCTGTTCGCCACCTGAGAGCGATCGCGAGTCAGTTCAAACCCAGCTTGCGTCGCAACACCATCAAGGGGTCGTCGGCGCTGCGGCGGTGCACCTGGGCCATCGACGACATGCCGTCGGCCCTTGCCACACTATTGCGCGCCACTTCGGGCACCAGCTTGCGTCGCTGCACGCGCCAGTCATGGTTACACCGCTATCCCCGGTGATGTCATCATGACCGGCGCGCCCGGCCAAAGCCTAGCTAGACGTTGAACAAGAAGTTCAGTACGTCGCCATCTTGCACCACGTAGTCTTTGCCTTCTGCACGCATTTTGCCGGCCTCCTTGGCGCCGGCTTCGCCTTTGTATTTGATGAAGTCGTCGAAGGCGATGGTTTGCGCGCGAATAAAGCCGCGTTCGAAGTCGGTGTGAATGACGCCAGCGGCCTGGGGAGCGGTGTCGCCTTTGCGGATGGTCCAGGCGCGCACTTCTTTCACGCCAGCGGTGAAGTAAGTTTGCAGGCCAAGCAGGCGATACGCGGCGCGCACCAACCGATCGAGACCCGGTTCTTCCATGCCCATGTCGGCCAGGAACACGGCTTTGTCTTCGTCGTCGAGCTCGGCGATTTCGGATTCGATGGCGGCACAGATGGCCACCACCGGAGCGCCCTGCTCGGCGGCGTAAG
>JAJUJN010000486.1 GCA_029265335.1 Alcaligenaceae bacterium | reverse complement strand
CAGGCCGTATTCCACGTCGTTGGCGAGCGCCAGACCGTCTTCCTCACCCTTGAAAGGCAGCAATGCCGCTACCGGTCCGAATATCTCTTCTTGGGCACAACGCATGCGGTTGTCGACGTCGGCCAGAACGGTAGGCCGGACGAAGTTGCCCTTGGCCAGATGTGCCGGCAAGCCTTCGGGTTTGTCGGGACCACCAGCCACGATCTTGGCACCCTCTTCTTCGGCGAGCCTGATGTAGCCAGTGACCTTTTCCCAGTGCGCGCGGGTAATCATGGAGCCCAGGTTGGTTTTGGGATCGGTGGGGTCACCCACCACCAGGCGCTGCGCACGCTCGGCGAACTCTTTGACGAAGTTGTCGTACACACTTTCTTGCACGAAGATGCGAGAACCCGCGGTACAACGCTCGCCGTTGAGTGAAAAGATCGTGAACAGCGCGGCATCGAGTGCGCGGTCGAGATCGGCATCTTCAAACACCAGTACAGGCGATTTACCACCCAGCTCCATGGAAAACTTCTTGATGCCGTTGGCGTTGGCGATGATCCGTTTGCCGGTGACCGTGCCGCCGGTAAACGAGATGGCCCGCACATCGGGGTGGCGCACCAGGGGCTCCCCAGCTTCTGCGCCATAGCCCTGAATCACGTTGAACACGCCGGGAGGAATACCCGCCTCTAGGGCCAGACGCCCCAGCTCGTTGGCAGTGAGCGGCGACAGCTCCGACATCTTGAGCACCGCCGTGTTGCCCAGCGCAAGACACGGCGCAGTTTTCCACGTTGCCGTCATGAAGGGCACGTTCCAGGGCGAGATCAGCGCACACACCCCCACCGGCTGATACAGCGTGTAGTTGAGCATTTGGTCGTCCACCGGATAGGTGTGACCGTTCACTCTTGTGCACATTTCGGCAAAGAAATGGAAGTTATCGGAAGCGCGGGGAATGAGCTGATTGGTGGTTTGGCTGATGGGCAAACCGGTATCGCTGGTTTCCAGCTCGGCGAGCATGGGCACATTCTCTTGGATGAGATCGCCCAGCCTGCGCATGAGCCGCGCGCGCTCCTTGGCGGGCGTATTGGCCCACTTGGGGAAGGCCTCTTTGGCGGCAGCAACCGCTTCGGCCACTTCCTTTTCGCCCGCAGCGGCCACCTCTCCCAGGGCTTCGCCAGTGGCTGGGTTGAAATTGGTGAAGCGCTGCGCACTGTCAACCTGCTTGCCGTTGATCCAATGCTTGATGGTCACGATATGACTCCTTTGCCTGTGATTTGGGGAGATGCCCGGGGGCTGACGCGATGGCCCTCACAACTCTGTGGGTTCGCAATTAATTAACGCGTTAATGATCTAGAAGAACGCCGTTGCTGTCAACGGATTGCCGGCCCGCCCGACTATGATAGTGGCTGCTCGACTCAGCATGGTGCCTGATTCGCATCCGGCGGCCAGTCGAGATATCATTAACATGCTAACAACATGCTCGCCTCGGCGCGCCACAGGAGCCTCTCATGCCTCACATCTGGATCGAATATTCAGCCAATCTCGAAGCAGAATTGCAGCTCGACCCTCTTATGCAGGCCATCCACGAGGCGGTGGTGGGCGATGGCACCGTGTTTCCGCTGGCGGGCACTCGTACGCGTGCCGTGCCGGTGGCTCGCTACCGCATTGCCGATGGACACCCCGACAACGCCTTCATTCACGTGGTGGTGAACGTGGGACACGGTCGCAGCGTGGCCGAGCGCGAGGCTTGT
>JAJUJN010000236.1 GCA_029265335.1 Alcaligenaceae bacterium | reverse complement strand
GGCCGGGTCGAGTGCTGCCATCGATTGTTGAGGAAGTGTCATGATAGATCTCTGTGAAACCCAACGGGCCTTGGCGCCCGTCAGGCGAAGTTGATACCGGGCAGGGTGACGCCGGCGGCGCGCAGCACCGAGCCCACCTGCGCGGCGAGCATCTCGGTGCCCGACACGCCCACCACGGGCTGCACCTTGCGGGATTCGTGAATGGAGCCGTCCTTGCCCACGGCGCGCACCTCGGCGATGGCCACCTCCAGAGAGGGGTCAGCCTCGAGCACGGCGCGACAACGATCCAGCCCCACGGTGGCCAGGGCGCAGGTGGTCATGGTGTTCACATTGCGCGGGAACTGCTGAGCAATGCCGCGCACCGGCCCGTCGTAAACGATGGTGGGCTCGCTGATATTGCTCCCATCGATGCCGCTTTCGGAAAAGTCGATGTTGTTGGGATGCTTGCGGAAGGTGATGGTGACCTCTTGCCACATGTCACGCACTTCCACCAGATTGTCTAGACCAATCAGCGCGCCGTGTGGAATGAAGATGCGCTTTTCGTGGGTTTTTGCTGCTGCCACAAGGCGTGCTTCGAGCTCGGCATCCGCCATGGCGTTCACCGACAGCGGCAGATAATCGGCGGTCCGAAGTATGGTTTCACCATATTGCCGCGAAATATCAGGGTGGGCGCATTCCACTACCAGGTCTGGCCAGCGCGAGCCCAGTTGGGCGAGGTCGTCCAACGCCAGCCCGGGACGCAGGTCGCTGAGCTTGCTGGTGTCGCGATTCCACACAAAAGCCAGCTCCAGCCCCCATTCGGGGTTCTCTTGGATCTGCTGACAGAGATAACGCCCGATGTAGCCATAGCCGATGACGCCGATGCGCGGTGCGCGGGGAGTGAACATGATATCTCCAGAAAAGCCTCGCCAGCGCATGAAAGACACGTTAGCGCAGGCATACTACGAACACGTAGTATTGAAGTGAAATTTGTATGACCTGTCGAGCTGGGGAAAACCATAGGGTGAGTTTTGAGCCAGATCGAGAGTTTGCTGCCACCTGGTGCAGACAGTTGTCGCCGTGTCCGCAGGCCTCGTGTACAGTTACTTACATGGACTGGTTCGCCGATCCTTTTTTGGATTGGAACCCGTTCCAATACCAATGACATCTAAGGAGAAGACATGTTGCATCCTGCCCGATTCTTGCCGCGCCTGGCCCTTCTGGCCGCCAGCCTCGGCCTCATCGCGAGCGCTGCTGCGCAACCCAGCACTGTCCGGATGTTGGTGGGCTTTCCACCAGGTGGCACCACCGACAGCTCTGCCCGCATTCTGGCCGAGGGCATGAGCAAAGCGCTCGACCGGCCTGTGGTGGTAGAGAACCGTCCTGGCGCCGGAGGTCAACTGGCGGCCAACGCCCTCAAGCAGGCAGCCCCCGATGGTGGCACTGTATTCCTGTCGAACAGCCACGCCCTTTCGATGATTCCGCTCACCATCCGCGAGCCGGGCTACGAAACGCTTGAAGATTTCACCGCAGTAGGCCTGGTGTCGATCACGCCCGATGTCATGGCGGTGAACCCCGACGTAGTGGGCAACGATGTTACCGACCTCAAGGGGCTCATCGAGTGGGTGGAAGCCAATCCCGACAAAGGCAGCATCGGCGTTCCCGCTCCTGCCAGCGACCCCGAATTCGGTGTGCGTTTGGTAGCGCTGGCGTTCGATGCCGAAGTGGTGCCGGTGCCTTATCGCGGCGACGCTCCCGCCATCCAAGACTTGCTCGCTGGCCAGATACCGGCTGCCATCGGTGGCATTGGCGCGATTCTGCCTTATGCCAAATCGGGCGACCTCCGTATCATTGCTGTGAGCGGCCCTGAGCGGCTGGATTTTCTTCCCGAAGTGGCTACCTACGTAGAGCAGGGGGTTGAAAACTATGGCATCAGCAATTACACCTCCTTGCTCGCTCCGGCTGGCACGCCTCCCGAGATCATCGAGCGCTACAACGAGGTTCTTGCCGAAGTGGTAGGTTCAGACAATTTCAAACAGCGTGTTTCGACGTTGGGTGTCATCCCGGCCACCAGTACTCCCGAAGAGCTCACTGAGCGCATCCGCGCCACCAACGAGGCCTTCCAGAACATGATCGATCTGGTGGGCTACACGCCGCAATAAAAGGGTCGGAGGTGCCTGCCTAATCTCGACGATATTGCAGGCACCGCCCTTTGTACGGCAACTCCTCGCCCTCAGGGGTCAGAATCGGACGATCTCGCAGGCAGATTTGCTCGATCAGGCTGAAGCCGTGGCGCGCCATTTCCTTGGTAAACCGTGCTCTGTGACCGCGATCGGGGTCGACAATCCAGACTTCTGCTTGCGGCTTGGCATGACGATCCACCAGATCCGCCAGCAAGGCGGGAGTGCTGCGCTCATAGAGCAAGTCGCTGCCCACAATCAGGTCGTAGCGCTGCTGTGCCGGAGTCAAGCCCAGCGCCGCCAGTAGTTGGGGAGTTGGCGCCTCGCCCCATTGAGCGTGCACATACGATAAACCCGAAAGCCCGTTCAAGGCCTGATTCATCGCTAAAAACTTGGGAGCCAGCGGGTGACAGTCGCTGGCGTCGACTCGAGCTCCACGGCGATGCAAGACCAGGCTCGACAAGCCGAGCCCACAGCCAATCTCGAGGATATGCTCGTGCGGACAAACGGGCCGAGTCTTGAGCTGACGTGCCAATTGAATGCTCGAGGGCCAGACGAGCCCGAACAAGGGCCAAATGGCCGACCCGATTCCCAAGGCTTCGGCATGCCCGTGCGGATCAGCGTACTGCATATG
The DNA here is from genome assembly GCA_029265335.1 of Alcaligenaceae bacterium. Taxonomy (GTDB): domain Bacteria; phylum Pseudomonadota; class Gammaproteobacteria; order Burkholderiales; family Burkholderiaceae_B; genus Verticiella. Next base: position 1,365 of record JAJUJN010000236.1, on the reverse strand, counting down.
ATCGGCCAGGCTGCGGATGCGTAATGACACCGTCTCGGTAATGAGAACTTCTTGCAGACGGGTTTTAAGTGTGCGATAAGCGTCGATGGTATGGATCCCGAAGTTGAGATATCCATATCATCAGCTAAAACCCGAAAAAACACCAGTTTGCAGATTTTGAGGGATTTTGTGCTTTAAATCGCAGATTTTCTCGTTAATAGGAGGAAGTTCGAGGTTGCGCTTCGGTGTTGGCCTGTTTGCGTGTTCGCTTGGTTTGGTCGAGAGTGAGCAAAGCAATACCTGCGGCAATCAGCGCAGCTCCCAACATCAGGTTTTCGGGTGGCGCTTCGCCTTGCAGCAGAATCGCAACGGGAACACCTACCAAAGCGCCCACCGAACCCAATAGGCTCAATAACACGGGCCCACCCGTCTTCTGCAAAATGAACAAAAGCAGAAACATGCCCGCGAATACCACCGACTGGATGGCAATCAGAATCACGGGCAAGCTGTTCTCGGTTGGCACCGTGAGCGAAAAGCTCGGCATTGAGCTCGCTGCCAGCAACATCAACGCAGCCGCTATCACCATTCCGGTGGCCAGTGCATCGCCAGACGCTCCTGGTGGCCAACGCAGCGTGCGGTAAAGATTGCCAATAGCCAGCAGCACCGGGCCGATCACAGCAATGAGAATCCAGAACTTATCGGCGTTGGGTGCCGCGTATTGACCTGCCGCCAGCGCAAGAGCTCCGGTGAGGGCTGCGATCACGCCGGTGACACGCACCACCCGGAATCGCTCCATGCGCAGCGCCAACGCTCCCACATAAGTGAGTAGCGGCGGCAGGCTGATGATCATTGCCACAAAGCTCGCCCCTACATGCGGAATGGCCGAAAAGAAAATCAAATTGGGCCCGGCCACGCCCACCAGAGCAGAAACGGCGTAATACTCAAGTGCTCGTGAGTTCCAGGGTGGGAGGTCGCGGCGCAATGCCGAAATGCTCAACAAGATCAGTGCCGCACCCACGATCGACCAAGCCAAGAACGCCAGAGGCGAGAGCGCCACTTCGCCGGCGAGTTTTGCAAGGTTGGTGGCCAGCCCCAGCAATGCGCCGCCCAGTAAAAGACAGATCAATGAAATGACTTTGGCCCGACGACCGGGTGGGGTTTGCTTGCTCGCTGGGGACTGCACCATTTTTTCACCTTCAAAAATCAGCTTGATTGCCAGCTATACACCATCGGGGCGGAGCTTGCTCAGGGAGCACTCCAGGAACCCGTGCTGCATGTAGGGTTAATAATGCTTGCTCCTTTTGAACTTCACGTTTACGGTTCTTCTTTGGTGCAACATAGCCACCAAGATGCATGAAAGCGTCGAACATATCCAAAAGGAGACAT
>JAJUJN010000314.1 GCA_029265335.1 Alcaligenaceae bacterium | reverse complement strand
GGCGAGCAGCACGCTCTGATCCAGAATGATGCGGCGCGCGCTCACCTGCCATTTGCCTTCGGGTGAACAACGCAAGGTGTCGTAGCGTTTGCCCACAAAAAAGTTGGTCTCGTATTCCACACGATTCTGGTACACCAGAAAGCGGCAGCTCAGATCCACTTCACGGGTTCCGTCGGTGCCTTGCCGCGCCGCTTCAATCAAAACGTTGGTCACCATATGCGTGACGCGCGACATCGGCTCCTCGGCCCAGTGCACCCGCGTTCGCAACTGGGCCACTCGCTTGCCCAGTGTCCATTTGTCTTCGTCGAACCAGTTGATATCTTGCCCCGCCTTGGTGTCTTCGCGGGCGTCGTGCTGACCATACTGCACGTTGCGGCGGATGGGCATGTGGTAGGTGAGGTCATCGCTCAGCATATCGAGCCATTCTTCGTAGCGGCGACGATCCAACGCTTCGGCTTCGGCATACAGAAAGCGTTCCACCTCGTGCTGCAACAGCAGCAGATCGGTGCCCTGCAAATTCAGCGCAATCATATCGGTGGCAACTTGGCTCATTACGCTTTCTCCTGATAGTTGGGGTCGGTCTTGCCCAGCAACACATCCCAATCGCGACCGGCCATGTAGTCGCGCCACCGGTGATACAGCATGCGCGCGTTTTCTTCGCTCACCTGCTGGGCCACCCGTCCTGGCATCGGTTCGTCGATCTGCGATGCCCCGGTCGACTGCTGGTAGTTGTAGGGATAGCGCCGTGCAATGGCACCCTTGCTGGCCTTGGTGGCGTGAGTCCAGTTCTCCATGTCGTCTTGTTCGGTCATGCCTGCCGGCCCGGAGTAACGCATGTAGTAATGACGCAGGAAGTTCTTGACCGCTGGCGGAGCATCGGCGTCAACCAGAAAGAACCGCCACACTTCGATCTGCGTGGGCCCGTGCGGATGCCAGACGAAGAGTGAACGCGGCTGATTGCCGTGGAACGAGGTATTGGGAAATATGGTGCCGACAAATGGACGCAAACGCGACGCATCGCCCAGGCGCTTGCGACGGGCCTCGAAACAGGCACGGAAGTACTCCTCCACCTCGGGATTGTCGCGGAAAGATTCCACGTACTCCTCTCCCTCGGGCATGATGGCGCTGTGCACCCCGTGGCCCTGGGGAAAGCTGATCCACACATGCTGCGCCCGGGCGAGTTCATTGTCGCGACGCCCTTTTACGTCGGAGCGTGCGCTGGGCCCGATACCGATCATGTCTACCGAACGGTGACTCGGGTTGTGATAGGTGTCGCCCATGAAGTTCTCAGCCGGCAGCTTCCAATTGCAGGGCACGATCCATTTGGTGATGCCACCAATGACTTCTGAGCCGCCTTCGCGACCGTCGCGACTATCGAGCGCAAGGTCGAGATGCACCTTGGCTTCGCCCAAATAGGTGAGGAAGTCGGGCGCGTCGGGATCCCAGTTGGCCCAGATCGTGCCTTTGTAGTTGGTGACATGGGGCGGCTGGATCAGCCCCCATTTGGATTTATCGAGACGCCCGTCGTAGATGGCGTCGTACATGGGCACACCCGTGAGACGCCCATCGAGCGAATAGCTCCAGGCATGGTAGGGGCAGGTGAACATGCGGGCGTTGCCCTCATCGTAGAGAGCAACCTTCATGCCACGGTGCCGACACGAGTTGAGGAACACTCGAATCTTGCCGTCGTCGCCGCGGCACATCACCACCGATTCCTCACCCATGCGTGACACAAAGAAATCACCCGGGTTCGGCACCTGACTTTCGTGGCCCACAAACTGCCAAACCCGCGTAAAGAGCTTTTCGAGCTCTTCGCGATAAAGGTCTTCACGAAAGAAGATATCGCGGCTGACCAAGCCGCGTTCGAGATCCACGTAATGGTCGTAATCGGAAACACTCATGCGGAGGGACTCCATCGCCAGATCATCCGCCCCGCGCAGCCACGGAGCACTTTTGGATATGTCCACTGTATGGACAATGTTATCATTTTTAAATTCTAACGGCTCTGCTGGCGGTCGGCAAGCCCTGTTTTGAGAAGGTGACCGGCTGGTTAACATGCTAAGGTTCTTGCTGCTCAGCCACGTCGCAACCGTTCTGGCATGACCTCACCTGATTCGGCCGTTCGCCCTACCTCCGCCACGATCACCGCCCACCGGGCGATACTCGTGTTTCTTGCCTTCGCCAGCGGACATTTCCTTTCTTATTCGCTGCGAACGCTGAACGCGGCTCTCGCACCTTATCTGGTGAGCGACCTCAACCTTGCTCCCGGCGCGCTGGGCTGGTTGACGGCGTCTTACTTCATCGTCTTTGCCGGCTTACAGTATCCCTTGGGCTTCTGGCTCGATCGCTTCGGCGAGCGCCGAGTGGAGTCGGGCTTGTTGGTGATTGCTGCGCTGGGGGCTCTGGTGATGGCGTCGGGACAGTCGATGACGATGTTGAGCATCGGCCGCATTTTGATCGGCACGGGCGTTGCCGCATGCCTGATGGCGCCCTTTGCCTGGTTCCGCCGACATTTCCCGCCCGAGCGTCAGTCGCAACTGGGCTTGTGGCTGTTGGTGGCAGGCACTAGTGGCGCGGTGGTGGCTACCCTGCCCGCCGCCACACTTGCACAATGGCTGGGCTGGCGGGGTGTGCTCTATATTTTTGCCGGCTTGCTAGCGGTGTCCGCCCTGCTCATCTGGTGGCTGGTGCCCGACCCGCCAGCGCGCTCGCCACGAGCCGAAACGACCGCTGCACCGGTGGGCGCATGGGAGCTTATCCGAGATCCGGCCATGTGGTATGTGGCACCGCTGGCCTTCGTGGGCCACGGCGGCGTCATGGCTTTGCAAACTCTTTGGGCCGGTCCCTGGATGACCGACGTGCTGGGCATTGAGCCCACTTGGGCCGCCACCTATCTGTTCGTGTTCACCCTCACGATACTCGGCAGCTATCTGGGCATGAGTTTTCTGGCGCCCTGGCTGCAACGCCGCAATGTGGGCTTATTGCAGATTGCCACTTGGGGCCATGTCTCGGCGGCAAGCATCATGATGGCCATTGCGTTGCTGCCCTTGCCCGGCGTCTGGTGGCTGTGGCCGCTGATGGCCCTGGCCTACCCGGCCATATCGCTGATGCAACCAGGCTTGTCGATCATGTTTCCGCGGGCCATTGCCGGTCGGGTACTCACGCTCTACAACATGTACCTGTTTGCCGGCGCCTTCGTGCTGCAATGGGGCATCGGCCTCGCTGTGGAGCTGGGCATGTGGTTTGGCCTGGCTCGCGCGCCCGCCTATCAGGTAACCCTCGCCAGCCTCGCCGTGATTCACGCAGCTT
>JAJUJN010000133.1 GCA_029265335.1 Alcaligenaceae bacterium | reverse complement strand
GCTCGACGTCATCGAAACGTTGCTGTTGTTCGCCTTTGTGATCGGTGGCCTCTACGCTGGCTTCTTCACACCCACCGAGGCGGGGGCCGCGGGGGCATTCGGTGCACTCATCATTGGTCTGGCGCGGCGTTCGCTGTCGCTCAAGAACCTCGTGACTGCAGTGGCCGAGTCGTTGCGCATTTCCACCATGGTGGTGCTGCTCATCACCGCAGCGGTGGTGTTCGGCAGATTCCTCACGCTCACTCGTTTGCCGGTGGAGCTGGCCAATTGGGTGGCGGGGCTGCCAGTGTCTCCTGGTTGGGTGTTGCTGGCCGTCCTCATCATTTATCTCATCGGCGGTGCTTTCATCGACGCGTTGGGCTTTCTGGTGGTCACGCTGCCCATCTTCTTCCCCCTGGCGCTAGCTCTGGGCTTTGATCCCATATGGTTCACCTTGCTGCTCACCTTGGTCACCACCGTGGGCTCGGTATCGCCGCCGGTGGGGGTCAACGTTTTCGTGGTCAACGCCTTGGCGCCCGAAATACCGATCAGCACAATATTCCGTGGCGTGGGCTACTTCTTCTTTGCGTTCGCAATCTGCATTGCGCTGGTTTGGGCCTTCCCTCAAACCGTGTTGTTCCTGCCCGAGCTGCTGCGTTAAACCCACTGTCTACGGAGTGCCAGGCGAGTGCGCTCCGTAGGCTGATCCGAGCAGAGTCACCAATCCACCCCCTGGATAGTATTCAGGGGGTTTTTTTTGGTGTTCATGACTGGGTCGTGACACGATATCGCCAGAATTGAGGGTGGCTTGTCCCTCAGTTTGCGCCCTGCACCTTGGCGTCGGCTCGCTACCATGGAATGGCTGCTCAATTCAAAGGAGAAGCCACCGTGGTCGCGACTCTGCAACGCTTGAAGTCGATTCGCATCGCCACGCGCCTCTATCTGGGGTTCGGGGCGATTCTGGTACTGACACTGGCTGTTGCCGCCGGGGGCTACTTTACTCTGCTGCAGGTGGAAGGGCAGGTGCAACGCATGGAAGCCACCTCGCAGCTGGACGATACTCTGGCGCAGGCCACCCAATCGCGGCTCACGTATCTGTTCACGCGCGACGCGAGTGATCTCGAACAGAACGAGGCTCATTTGGCCCGCCTCGAGCAAGACATCGAGAATGCCCGTGCGCTCAATTGGCAGACAGAAGAGGCGGCCACGCTCAACGCCATGGCTCGGCAGCTCGCCGAGTATCGCCTTGCGCGCGACGTGTTGGTGGAGCGCTATCTGGTTCGACTGCAGGCGAGAGCCGACTGGTCCAGTGTGGCAAATCGCATTGAATCCGCTCTTATGGGTCTTGCTTCGCGAGTGAGTCAGGCGGCACGAAACTACGACCTGGCGTATGGGCTCGACGCCGATCGCATCGCGGGGCAGTTGGCGGCGCTCGAGAAGCTATACGCCAACATCTTGTTGGCCGTAGGGGAGTTGGTGCTCGATGGCGCCGCGGCTGCAGAGTCTCGCGTGCTGGGCTCGCTGGGGGCGCTGCGTGGTCAGTTCGAGGGCTTGCTTGAACGCCTGCCCGCGAACGAAAGTTCGGAGCTTGAGCGGTTGATCGCCGATACCGACACCTATATAGAGCTGATTGAGCATTACCGCCCCGCGTTGGCCGAGGAGCAAGAAGCCACCGAACGCATGCAGGCTATCGCGCAGGCGCTCAATGCCGATATCGATCGTCTCGATGCAGCCCAGCGATCGGCCGCCTTGGCGCTGGTGGCGCGGGTGCCAAAAATCCTTTTGCTGATGGCTGGTGTCGCCATCCTGGTGGGGCTATTGATAGCCTGGGCCATCGCCCGTCAGATCGTGCGGCCGTTACGCGAGACTGTTCGTTTTGCCGAGCAAATTGCGCAAGGTCAGTTAGGGGCCAAGGCGCTAAGCCCTCGACGCGACGAGATCGGGCAGTTGCAACAGGCCATGGAGGCCATGCGAGCCTTCCTGGCTCGAGCCGTGACCGCCGTGCGCGACAGCGCGCTGGCGATTCACCATGGCAGCGCCGAAATCGCGGCCGGTAATGCCGACCTCTCGTCGCGCAGCGAACAACAGGCGGCGTCGCTGGAAGAAACCGCTGCCAGCATGGAAGAGCTGGCTGCCGCTGTTCGTCACAATACCGACAGCGCCCGCCAGGCCGAGAACCTCGCCCAAGAGGCAACGCGCGTGGCACGGTCGGGTGGTGACAACGCTCAGGGTCTGGTGGGCACGATGGATGGGATTTCTGAAAGCTCGAAGCAAATTCACAACATCACGGGTTTGATCGAAAGCATCGCTTTTCAAACCAATATCCTGGCCCTCAACGCCGCGGTCGAAGCCGCCAGGGCAGGCACACAAGGCAGGGGATTTGCCGTGGTTGCCGCCGAAGTGCGTGCTCTGGCCCAGCGCAGTGCCGAGGCTGCCCGTGAGATCAAGGCGTTGATCGTCGACGCCACCACCCGCGTAGATATCGGTGTGGAAGAAGTCAAGCGCACGGCGCAGACCATGGGCGACATCGTGAGCGCGGTGCAGCGTGCGAGCGACTTGGTGCAGGAGATTGCGGCGGCGTCCGTTGAGCAGCTGCGCGGCATCGAACAAGTGAATCAGGCGGTGACGCAGATGGACAGCGTCACTCAACAGAATGCCGCGTTGGTGGAAGAGGCTGCCGCGGCCGCCTCTTCTCTCGAGCAGCAGGCCGAACGGCTCCAGGAGGCCGTGGCCATCTTTCGCCTGGAAAACACAAAGGGCTCACGTCAGCCGCTGATAGCGGCAACGTGAGCCCCAAAAAATCAAGCCACAATCGGTGGAATCAGGCGGCGACCGTTTCTGGCGCCTCGCTGTCGGCTTCCACCGAATGCCGGATGAGGTAGTCGAAAGCACCGAGCGCAGCCGTAGTGCCGGCCCCCATCGCCACCACAATCTGCTTGTGGGGCACGGTGGTGGCGTCGCCGGCGGCGAACACACCGGGCACGGATGTTTCACCGCGATCGTTGATTTCGATTTCGCCGTGGGGCGAAAGCTCAACGGCGCCTGCCAGCCATTGCGTGTTGGGCACCAGGCCGATCTGCACAAACACGCCATCGAGATCCACGCGGTGCTGACTTTGCGTGGCCCGATCCTGATACACCAGGCCGTTCACCTTTTGGCCGTCGCCGGTGATCTCGGTGGTTTGAGCATTCAATACGATGTCGACGTTCTTGAGGGTGCGCACTTTCTTTTGCAGTACGGCATCTGCCTTGAGCTCGTCGGCGAACTCGATGAGCGTGACCTTGCCCACAATGCCGGCAAGGTCGATGGCGGCCTCAACTCCGGAGTTGCCGCCACCCACTACAGCCACGTGCTTGCCTTTGAACAGGGGGCCGTCGCAGTGCGGGCAATAGGCCACGCCCTTGTTGCGGTACTCCTGTTCGCCCGGCACATTGAGTTCGCGCCAACGCGCGCCGGGGGCGAGCACCACGGTTTTGCCACGCAAAACGGCGCCGTTTTCGAGTTCCACCGCTTTGAGCTCGCCAGCCTTGAGGGCGGTGGCAGTTTGCTGATCGATCACGTCCACGTCGTAACTGCGCACGTGGCTTTCCATGGCGGCTACCAGCTTGGGCCCCTCGGTGTATTCCACCGACACGAAGTTCTCGATGCCCAGGGTATCCATGACCTGGCCACCGAAGCGTTCGGCCACCAGTCCGGTACGTATGCCTTTGCGGGCGGCGTAGATCGCCGCTGCGGCTCCCGCCGGCCCGCCGCCCACGATGAGTACGTCGTAGGGCTCACGCTCGTTGAGTGTGGCGGCTTCGCGCTCGCTTGCGCCGCTGTCGAGCTTGCGCAGGATCTGTTCTACCGTGGTGCGACCCTGATCGAAGGCTTCTCCGTTGAGGAAAACCGACGGCACGGCCATGACTTGGCGCTGCTCGACCTCTTCGGGGAACAGGGCGCCATCGATGGCCACGTGACGGATTCGGGGATTGAGCACCGACATGAGGTTGAGTGCCTGCACCACATCGGGGCAGTTCTGGCACGACAGCGAGACATAGGTTTCGAAAGAGTATTCGCCCTCGAGCGAACGGATCTGCTCGATGACGTCGTCGCTCACCTTGGGTGGGTGGCCCCCCACTTGCAGCAAGGCAATCACCAGCGAGGTGAACTCATGGCCCATGGGAATGCCGGCAAACGTAACGGCAATATCCGTGCCTGCCCGGCGGATGTCGAAGGCCGGGACGCGCTCATGGCTGCCATCGTAGCGAACGGTGACTTTGTCGCTCAGGCCGGCCAACTCGTCCAGCAGCTCCCGCAGTTCACGCGACTTGGCGCCCTCATCGAGGGTGGCGACCAGTTCGATGGGCTCGCGGAGCTTTTCGAAATGACTTTGCAACTGGGTTTTGATATTGGCTTCGAGCATGTTGAGCGACTCCTTGTGAGAGACGAAAGAACGGATGGCGCCGGTGCCGGTAGGCGCCGGCGCGGCCCGGCCGGGCCTGTGTTGGCTTGGCCGGGAGAACGAAATGACGGACAGGAGTTAGATCTTGCCGACGAGATCGAGCGAGGGCTTGAGCGTTTCGGCACCCGGCTCCCAGTTCGCGGGGCAGACTTCGTTCGGGTTGGCGGCAATGTGCTGGGCGGCGCGCACTTTGCGCAGGAGTTCGCCAGCGTTGCGGCCAATACCGTTGTCGTGTACTTCCATCACCTTGATCTGACCTTCGGGGTTGATCACGAAGGTGCCGCGCAGGGCCAGGCCTTCTTCTTCGATCAGCACACCGAAGTTGCGAGCCAGGGTGGCAGTGGGGTCGCCAACCAGCGGATACTGCACTTTTCTGATGGTGTCGGAGCTGTCATGCCACGCCTTGTGCGTGAAATGAGTGTCGGTAGACACGCCGTAGATTTCTACACCCAGCTTCTTGAACTCTTCGTAGTGGTCGGCCAGATCGCCCAGTTCGGTGGGGCAAACGAAAGTAAAGTCGGCCGGATAGAAAAACACTACCGACCATTTACCTTTGAGATCGGCATCGGAAACCTCTACGAAATCACCGTTGTGATAGGCGGTGGCGTTGAAAGGTTTGACTTCGGTATTGATTAGAGACATAGAGTTTTCCTCTTGTTGAAGGGTTAATGAGCAGGATGACCTTTAGGATGCCGCAGATCATCCGATAAGTAAAATTGATTATTTATATTGTTTTGATTGTTTTTGGCAATGGTTGCTGCGACAGCGGTCTTCCCGTGCCAACTTTTTAGATGGGGCCGGGGCCAAGTTTTTCAAGCCCCCTGATCGCACACCCTAACGCAGGCAGCCTTATAACCAGAGCGCATATAGCGAGTGACGCACTGTTTGGACGCAGGCCCGGGGTTTGATACGCTTTGCCGCCACTAGCCCACAGGAGTTCAGCCCATGTCGGTATCCCCGGTCGTGGAGTTTCATACGCGTTACGAGCTTGTTCGCAAGCAATTCATCGAGGCCGCAGAGCGCGCCGGCGGCGCCATCGAAAGCCATCAGCACCCCGAGGCATTCGGGCCTGAAGGCGAACCCTTGTACATGGATGTCGTGCGTTTCGGTGCCAGTGACTCATCGCGTTTGCTGGTGATGCTGGCGGGCACCCACGGTTCTGAGGGGTTGGCGATCAGCCCCTTGTTCTGCGCGGCCATGAATCAGGGGCATTTTTCTCGCTTGCCTGCCGACACGGCGGTATTGTTGATTCACGGCGTGAATCCCTACGGGTTGGCGCATTTGTCGCGCACGAACGAGAACCACGTGGATCTCAATCGCAACTTTATCGATTTCGCGCAGCCCCTGCCTGCCAACCCTGGCTACGAAGAACTGCACGCTGATCTGTGCGTGCTGCCTGGTTCGCCCGAAGCGGTCGAGGCGGCGAAGCGGATCCAGCACTGGCGCGAGCAGCAGGGTCAAAACGCCTTCATGGCTGCGGTGTTCAATGGTCAATACCGTCATGCCGACGGGCTGTTGTACGGGGGGCAGGAGCGGCAATGGTCGAATCGCACGCTCGAGCAGGTTGTTCGGCAGCATGCACGCGGCGCATGTCGCGTGGCCTTCATCGATTGGCACACCGGGTTGGGCGAGTGGGGCAAGCCTTTCTT
>JAJUJN010000231.1 GCA_029265335.1 Alcaligenaceae bacterium | reverse complement strand
GTCGGTATCGAGGGTTGCGAGGGCCGCCACCAGATCGGCCCGCGACATCACCTCGACGAGCGATTCGCGAACACTGTCGCCCACCTCGAGCAGCACTTCACCATCGTGCTCGGCCTGCACCATCTGCCAAACCAATTGGCGATCGCTGCGCGGCAGGGCTTCGAGGATAAAGGCGATGTCGGCCGGATGCAGGCCCGAAATCAGCTCTTCGAGCTCAACCCGATGCTGGCGTTGCAGCACAGCCTGCACCAGGTCGGCGCGCTTGTCGCCTTCTTCCTGACGATGGACGAGGTCTTCGACCAGTTGCTGGCGTCGCAGCAGATCCTGCACCCGCGCGAGCGCCTGTTCGGCATCTTCGGGATCGAGGCGACGACCGGGTTTGGGATTGACGGCAAGCGGACTCATGGCGTTCACCGGACAGAAGACGGCGCCGCCGGCGCGGGGTGGGCGGCAAAAGACGCATTGTAGGCGGTGCTGTCAAGACACGTCGCCAGGAACCGCCGAGCGGCGCGACTTGCCACCTCGACGTGTGGAATGAGGATGTTGAGATGACGATCCAAGGGACGCGGTTGACCCACATACAAGGAGACCAGATCGGCGTCGGGCCGCTGCATGGACATGGCCGAAACAAAGCCAACGCCCAGGCCTGCTCGCACACCTTCCTTGACGCCTTCGACCCCCGCCAGCTCCAACGCGATGGAAGGTCGTACGCCGGCCTCTTGCAGTGCTTGAAGAACTTGCTGGCGCACGCCGGAGCCAGGTTCGCGCAGCACCAGCGGCCATTCGGCCAGACGCTGCAAATCAAGCTTGCCTTGCGGCTGATGACGTGCCAGAGGGTGATTGCGGGGCACGATCACGACCAGTTCGTCGTGGTGCCACGGTTGCACGCCGACATCCGGGGCCAGGTCGGTGGGCAAGGGACCTTCGATAAAGGCGAGGTCGAACTGGTCGAGCTGACGGCAGATATCGCTGGTATTGCCGCTCACTAGCTCGATATTGAGACCTGGGTGCTCACGGCGGAAGCTCGCCAATAGATGAGGGAGGACATAGCTGGCGGGGGTGGTGCTGGCACCCAGGGCCAGTCGGCCATGTTCGAGGTTGGCCAGGGCCAGGCGCAGACGCCGGCTGCGATCCCAGATGTGATGGAACTGACGGGACAGCACCGCCAGCTGTTGGCCGGCCTCGGTGAGCACAATGCCGCGCCCGGCGCGCCGATACAGTGGCTCGCCGAAACTCTCCTGGAGCAGGCGAAGCTGCCCCGATACGGCGGGCTGTGACAGGTGCAAGGCCAGCGCAGCGCGACTGATGCTGCCGTGTTCGGCAACGGCGGCGAAGGTGAGCAATTGATCGGGTGTCATCGGGGGGCTAAGAGCGGATGTTTGGGGTGAGGCTGAGGAGGCCGCGGGGAGTGCATTTCATGACAAAAAGAGCGGTAGAAGTTGCCCGACACTTATGATACATCGGTTTTTCCTATATTTCTTATCCAAAAATGCGACTATTAAGATATATCCAGATGGCATAAGATGCGGCCTTCGTTGACTTGCCAGGTGCGATGAAACGAATTCGTTTACCTACGCAGTCGGAGAGTTGTTGCATGTCATCCCTAGCCCCCGCCGCCGCACCGCAAACGCCGTCATGGCGTGGGAAGTTCGACGGGCTCCTGTTTGTTTTCTTGTTGGCATTGGCCGCATTTCAGCTGGCCGGCCTGGAGCGGGTGGCTGCGCTCGGCATCAGTCCGCTGGTGGTGGCGATCGTTCTGGGTGCGGCTTACGGCAACCTGGTGCCGGGTGCCATGCCGGCCGGCTGGGCCGACGTCATTCATCTGGCTGCGCGCCGCCTGTTGCGTATCGCGGTGGCGTTCTACGGCATGCGCCTTACCCTGCAGGAACTGGTGGCAGTGGGCGGCGTCGGCCTGGGCGTGGCCTGCGTCATGGTATTGGGCACGCTGGCTCTGGGCGTTGTGCTCGGGCGCCTGCTGCGTCTGGATCGCGACACCGCCTTGCTCACGGCCGCCGGCAGCGCCATCTGTGGCGCCGCCGCCGTTCTGGCTTTTGAATCCACCACTCGCGCGGCAGCCCATAAAAGCGCAGTGGCCGTGGCCACCGTGGTGTTGTTCGGCTCGATCAGCATGTTCCTCTACCCGGTGCTTTATCACGCCGGTTGGCTGCCGCTTGAAGGCCAGGCCATGGGCATTTTCATTGGCGCCAGCGTGCATGAGGTCGCTCAAGTGGTGGCCACCGCCAGTGCCATCGACCCCGAGGTTACCCACGCCGCCACTATCGTCAAAATGGCGCGTGTGGCCATGCTGGCGCCCTTGCTGCTGATTCTGGGCGTCTGGCTCTCTCGTCAGGCGCGTCATGCCACTGGCGGCAGCAAGGCACGCCCGCCCATTCCCTGGTTTGTGTTGGGTTTTGTGGCGCTCGTGCTGCTCAACTCCACGGGCATCGTGGCGCCGCAATGGGTGGCCCGCATCGAAGTGGCTGATACTTTTGCCCTCACCATGGCCATGGCGGCATTGGGGCTCGAAACGCGCGTCAGCCGCATGCGACAGGCCGGCCCGCGTGTGCTGTTGCTGGCCGCGATGCTGTTTGTATGGCTGCTGGTAGGGGGTTACTTCGTGACGAGCTGGCTGGCCGGCTGAGGTTCGGCAAACCAGCGCTCTACCAGACGCACCCAGTAGCTCGCGCCGAGCGGAATGAGTTCGTCGTTGAAATCGTAGCTGCCGCTGTGCAGCATGCAGGGCCCCAACCCATGTCCGCCCACGCGGTGGTCGCCATCACCGGCGCCCAGCCACAGGTAGCAGCCGGGTTTTTCGGCAAGCATAAAGGCGAAATCCTCGGCGCCCATCGAGGGGAGCACATTGGCATTCAACCTGGCATCGCCCACCAATTCGCGGATAACCTCGGCCGCGAAGGCAGTTTCTGCCGGATGGTTCACCGTGGGCGGGTAATTGCGTTGGAAGCTTACGCGGGCCTGCATGTCGAAGGCGGCTGCCGTATGGTGCACGATCTCGCGCAAGCGATTCTCGATGAGATCGAGAGGTTCAGTTTCGATGGTGCGCACAGTGCCGCGTACGATGGCTTCGCCGGGCACGATGTTGTCGGCGCTGCCGGCGTGCATCTGCGTGACACTGAGTACCGCGGTATCGGTGGGATTCTTGTTGCGGGTGATGATGGTTTGCAGGCTTTGCACGAGTTGCACGGCCGCTATCACGGGGTCGGAGCCGAGATGCGGCATGGCAGCGTGAGCGCCGCGACCTTGCAGAACGACTTCGAACTCATTGCTCGACGCCATGATGGGGCCAACACACAGGCCGAAGGTGCCCGCCGCAAGCCCGGGCCAATTGTGCAGGCCGAACACGGCGTCCATGGGAAAGCGGGTAAACAGGCCATCTTCGATCATGCGGGCCGCTCCGCCCCCGCCTTCTTCAGCTGGCTGGAAGATCAGGTAAACCGTGCCGAAGGGGGGAGGGTGCTGTGCCAAATGACGGGCGGCGGCCAGCAGCATGGCCACGTGACCGTCGTGGCCGCAGGCATGCATCTTGCCGGGGTAGCGACTGGCATGTTCAAAAGTATTGAGTTCTTGCAGAGGCAGGGCGTCCATATCAGCGCGCAAGCCAATGGCCCCGCCTTCGGGACGGCGGCCGGGTATTTCTCCGACCACGCCGGTGCCACCGATGCCACGATGTACCCGCACACCCCACTGGGTGAGTCGATCGGCCACGATGTTGGCGGTGCGATGCTCTTCGAAAGCGAGTTCGGGGTGCGCATGAAGATCGCGGCGGAGCTGAGTGATCTCGTGGTGCCACGAAACAATGGGTTCGACGAGCTGCATGAATATCTCCGAAACGCCGCCTCGCAAGGCGTCAATTCACCTCGTTATCATGGTAGCGCATTGCTACGTTATGATGGCCGCAGAGGTCGGCGCCTGGCTGAGGCCTCGCGGGCTGGCCAAGAGCAGAAATCCAGGAGACAGCGATGAATCGACCATGGCTTGCGCAATACCCGGAGGGCGTGCCGGCCGAGATTCCCAGCACCAGGCCCAAATCCGTGGTGGCCATGTTCGAGGCTGCTTACAAGCAATACGCCGAGCGTACTGCCTACGAATGCCTGGGCGCCTCGCTCACCTATCGCCAGGTAGATGAGCTCTCGCGCCACGTCGCAGCCTGGCTGCAGCTGCGGGGGCTGGAGCGTGGCGCGCGGGTGGCAGTCATGATGCCCAATGTGCTG
>JAJUJN010000415.1 GCA_029265335.1 Alcaligenaceae bacterium | reverse complement strand
GGTTTGGTAGAAGGCAAACGCGTCATTCAGACGATCAAGCATGGGCATCACTTAAAAATGGCGTTTTACGGCACGCTGGCCATCATACGAAGCCGCCTTCTCATTCAAATGCAGGAACAGGCCGGGGTTTGCCGGTTATTTCGCCTATTGCCCGCCCCATGCGGCTCCTACAATTCGCTGCATGATTGGTTTCTTGCGCAGGGTGTTGCGAGGGTGCCCCCTTCAAGGGGAAGGCTGGCCCCGCCTCGGTCGTAGCTGGCATCGTGCCGCCCTGCTGGCGGCAGTGTGGCTCTGCGCGCCTCCTGCCCTGGGCGCCAGCGGTCCCGACCCCGCTCTGGTACGCAGCCTGGTAGAGGCCGCCGTGATCGATCGGGCCCCGCCTGGTGCTGGTGAGCTGGAAATTAACATCTCGCTGCGCAACCTCGAGCGCTTTCCCGATTGCCAATCTCTGCAGGCCGAGATTCCGCCTCGACAGCCCCTGCGTGCCCGGCTGTCGGTGGCGGTGCGCTGCGATGCCCCCGAGCGCTGGCAAACCTACGCCCAAGTGCAGCTGCGCCTACAAGGTGAATACTGGGTGGCGGCTCGCACCATCAATCAGGGTGAAGCCCTGAGCCACGAACATTTGGAAGCCCGGCATGGCGATTTGCTCGGTCTGCCGCGCGGTGTGATTTTGCAGCCCGCGCTCGCTCTGGGGCAGATTGCCGAACGGCGCATCGCGGCAGGTCAGCTCCTGCGGCAAAATGCCTTGCGTAGCGCCAACAGCATTCAGCGTGGCCAGGCGGTGCGCCTGGAAGTGCGCGGTCGCGGCTTTGTGGCCTCAGGCGAGGGCAAAGCGCTGAGCGATGCCAGCCCTGGCTCCCCCTTGCAAGTGCGTACCGCCTCGGGCCAAATCGTGCGCGGCATGGTGCGCGCCGATGGCGTGGTGGCCATCAGCCAATGAGCCATGCCAGAATATTGCCTTAAGTTGGTGGCTTGCAGGTCGTTAATGACGTATCAGCCCAGCGCTTCCTGCGCCCGCCGGAGAGCTCCGTGAAAATCAACCCGACTTACCGACCCACCCCCGACACCCCCAGCACTCGCTCCAGCGGGTCCGCGGCAGCACCCAGCGCGCCTGCCGCCACACCCAGTACCGGCAGCAGCGCCCAGGTAGAATTCAGCGCGGCCGCCACTGCCCTGCAGTCGGCCGAGGGTGACGTGAACCTTGAGCGCGTTCAGGCCTTGCGCGAAGCCATTCGGCAAGGTCAGCTCAGCTACGACACCGGCAAAATCGCCGATGGCCTGCTCGAGAGCGTACGCGAACTTCTGCAAGCCGATTCCAGCCAGCGCGGTTAACGGTTGATTTTCATGCCCAGCACCCAACTGCAAACCTGCGTGCAGCACGAAGCCAATGCAGTGGCGGAGTTTGCACAGATTCTTGTCGAAGAAGGCGAAGCCCTTCTGCAGCGGGCGTTGCCCGAAATCCTCGCCCAAATCACCCAACGCAAACTCGAAATGCTCGACGAATTGCAGAGCATCGGCCAAACCCGGGATGCCTTGCTGGGCAAGCTCGGCTTTGCCGCTGGGCTGCCCGGCATCGAATCCGCCGCGCAACAGCACCCGGCCCTGAACGAGGCCTGGCAGGCGCTCAACACACAAGCCAACGCGGCTCGCGAACAGAACGAGCACAATGGCGTGATCATCCGCGCCCAATTGCAGTATCACAACGAAGCACTGGCCACCCTGCGCCAGGCGCAAGCCCAAACCGCGCTGTATGGCCCCTCGGGCCGCCAAGCGAGCGTTCAACCCACCACCACCGGGCGCAGCCGCACTGCCTGAGTGGCCGCGAACGGTGGTGCCAGGGAAAGAACGCGTTAACGCCAACGCAGCCTCGTGGTGTTTGAAAATGCCGCGCAGCTGCCGACCATCAGTAGTTTCAAGCTGGCACGGGATCGGTTTCGAGAATACGGATATTCATTTCGCGGCCATCGGGCAGGCTTACCGTGGTTTCCTCGCCCACGGGCATGCCAATGACCGCCAGCCCTACGGGGCTCACGAAAGAGATGCGGTTGCTGCGCGGGTCGGCGTCTTCGGGCGCCACCAGCGTGATCGATTGCTTGGCGCCGCTATCTACCACCTCGTAGGTAATGCGATCGTTCAGCTCCACATAGGCGGGCGCACGCTCACCTTCGGGCAGAATGCGCGCCTGGGCGATGAGCTCCACGAGCGCTTCGGCCGCCGTGGCCTGCACTTCGGAAAGGCGGAGCAAGTGTTCGGCGGTGCGCGACAGCAAGGTAGCGTCTTCGCG
>JAJUJN010000352.1 GCA_029265335.1 Alcaligenaceae bacterium | reverse complement strand
TTGGGCTCCGCGCCGCCTTGGAGCTCTACGCACTTCAGGAATCTTGGCGACGGGAATCACTGGACTCGTTAGAAGATCTTCACAGCATCAACGAACGCTACCGCGAAGCCATCAACGAAGGCGCTTCCAAGCAACGCATGCTGATCGATCAGGAATTTCACCTGGCCTTGGCAACGCGTTCCGGCAACCAGATCTTGGTTCGCACGCTCCACACCTTGTTCGAGCGCATCATTCTCAAACGACGCGTCAGCGGCTATGTCACCGAGCAAGGTCTGCGCGCTTACCAAGAGCAGGAACAATTACTCGAGCTGCTGGCCTCCGGCCAGCAAGAAGTTGCCCACGAAGCGCTACGTCAGCATATTGCCAGCGGCTGCGACCGCCTGTTGATGCAGATGCAGGAGTATGGCGGGAATTAAAAATCAGCCCGGCGACCGGTGAAAATGGTGCCCCCATCACTTCCGAGCGGTATAGTTCCCCTACCCTCACTGTCCCCGCTACTTGCCGGCTATGGATTTTCGACGCCTGCGTTATTTCGTGGAAACCGCTAGACGCCGTAGCATGACGAAGGCGGCCGCAGCGCTGCATATCGTGCAGCCTGCACTCACGGCGCAAATCAAGCTGTTGGAAGAAGAGCTGGGCACCACGCTCTTGCATCGCACACCTCGTGGGGTGAGCCTCACCGAAGATGGTGAAATCGTTTTTCGTGAAGCGGTTGCAATCTTGCGCTCGGTGCAAGATCTTCAATCGCGTTTTCAGCAGCAAACTCAAGCCTCACGCCCCGTGCGGGTGGGCATTCCCAACGGTATTACGCGCGCCTTTGTGGCCGATCTCATCACTAGCGCGCAAGAGCACTGGCAACTCAAGCTGGAAATCATTGAGGGAATGTCGGGCCATTTATTGGAATGGCTGAAGGGTGGTCGCCTCGATGTGAGTGTGCTGTTTGCCATCCAACCGCTGCGCCAGCTCGATACCCGACCCTTGGTGACAGATTCGATCGACCTGGTAGGGCCACCAGGCGCGTTGGATGACACACCTACCATCGAAACCTCACGACTGAGCGAATTTCCGTTGATTCTGCCCAGCTCGCGGCACGGTCTGCATCGCGTGATCGAACATCAAGCCCGGCGCGCCAAAGTCACATTGAATCAGCAGGCTACGCTCGATTCCATCGTGGAAATCAAGCATCTGGTGTCGCGCGGTGCTGGCTACACGTTGCTGGCGCCCATGGCTTATACCGTGGAGCTCGAGCAGGGGCTGCTCTCGGCCGCCCGATTGATCCGCCCCAGCTTCCAACGCGAGTTGGTGACTGCGGTGCGACGCTCTACCGACCCAGCGAGCGAGATCGCGCTGGTGCGCGATCTGATTCACGATGTTTGTTTGCCTATTCCGCCTGGCGCTGCGGTTTCGGCAAACTGACCTTGGGTGGCCGGGGAGAATCCACCGGCGCCGGCTGCACGGGCGGGTAACGCATTCGCCCCTTCACCAAAGCGGGGCTCGACTGGGCGCCGGCGCGCACATATTGCTGGCTGGCGTCTGTTCTGGGCTGATAATCCCAAGCCTCGAGGTTGGCGGCCAGGCGACTTTGCTGCACAAGTAAGCGTTGCTGCTGGCTCAACAGAATTTCGTTGTGCAGCACTTGCGGGTTCCAACGCTGATGCACGCGCTCCAGCAAGGCGGCCTGTACCTCCGCGGTTTCGGGCTCACCGGCCAAATTACGAGTTTCGCCTGGGTCGGTGAACACATCAAATAATTGCAGTGGATCACCTTGCGAGAAGATCAATTTCCAGCGCCCTTCCCTCACCATCAAGCAGGGCGCGTGTGCTCCCTCGCCATTCATCTCGCCAAAAATTGGGCGATCGGGCAATGCGGCCTTGCCCGCAAGAACGGGCGCGAGCGATCGGCCGTCGAGCAGAGTGTGCACACTGGCGTCGCACTCCACCCCCGCCAGGTCCAATATCGTGGGGAATAGATCCACCAAAGACACGGGCTCATGCACCACATGCGCTTGCTGCTGGTTTGGCAGCGCAATGAGCAGCGGAACACGAATCGCGGGTTCGAAGTGCACCCATTTGTACCAAAGCCCTCGCTCGCCAAGCATATCGCCATGGTCCGAAGTGAATATCACCACGGTGTTGTCGGCTAAATCCATGGCTTCCAGCGTGTTGAGCAAACGACCCATCTGCGCGTCGACATAACTCACCATCGCGTAATAGGCGCGTCTTGCCACTTGCACCTGCTCTTGGCTGATGTCGTGCTCGTCTTGCCGAAACAGGTACCAAAGACGTTGACTATGCGGGTCACGCTCTTCAAAGGGAATCGGTGGCACGCGAGGCATGTCGACGCTTTCTGGCGGATAAAGCGCCAGAAAGTCTTCCGTCGCAATATAAGGATTGTGCGGATGCGTGAGCGACACTGTCAGAAAGAATGGCTGATCGCGAGAGGTTCGGCCCAGGTCGTACAGCTTTTGAATGGCCCGGTGCACCACTTCGTCGTCATAATCCAATTGCAGGCTGCGCGTGCAAGCCCCTGCCTCCACCACGCTGCGCATGTTCATCCCGGTGGGCGCAATGGGCACTTCTTGCCGCCAATCGGGAGTCCAGCCGAAATCCGACGGGTAAATATCCGTGGTCAGTCGTTCTTGATAACCATGCAGTTGGTCGGGGCCCACGAAATGCATCTTGCCGGCAAGCGTGGTGGAATAGCCGGCCAAGTTCAAGTGATGCAAAAACGTGGGCACTTCTGCCGAGAACTCGGAAGCGTTGTCATACACGCCAACCGTGCTCGGCAAGCGACCACTGAGCATGGCCACGCGAGCCGGCGAGCACAAAGGAAAGTTGCAGTACGCCGTATTGAAACGCGTGGCGCGAGCGGCCAGGCGCTCCAGATTGGGCGTAC
>JAJUJN010000400.1 GCA_029265335.1 Alcaligenaceae bacterium | reverse complement strand
GGGTCGAAGGTGAGGTTGTCGTACAGGTGAGGGTTGAGTGTGATGATGGGTTGCGTGGCCAGAAGAATGGCGTCGGCATCGGCAGGCAGAGCAGCCACGTGAGCTGTGCCGATGTTGCCTGCCGCGCCCGGCCGATTCTCGACGATCACCGAGCGCTCGAGCAGGGGAGAAATTGCGCGCTGGATGATGCGCGCGCTGGTGTCGGTTGAACCACCAGGCGGATAAGGAATCACGAGGGTGAGCGGGTCATCTTCGGCCGCCTGAGCCGGTGTGGCGATGAACCCCAGGCTGCAAGTCGCCAAGGCCAAGGCCGCCAGGCGCGGCAGATATGGTTTGTTATCAGTCATCAGTTCTCCTCCTGATTGGTATGAATGCAACAGAGTCGGCCACCGGGCGGCGACCACCGCCTAAAAAGGCCAGCTTTGGAGCTGGCCTGGTAAGACATAACACGCGAAAAAGAATTGTGTTTTACTGGATCTGGATATTCTGATCGCGTACCACTTTGCCCCAGCGCTCAAAGTCGGCGTCGATCAGGGCCTTGGCCGCCGCGGCGTCGCCACCCACGGGGTGAATGTTGGCAGTTTCCAGCAAACGCTGAGCTTCTTCTGTTTCGAGACCAGCCACGATGGCTTCGTGCAGTTTGTCGATCGCCTCTTTCGGCGTACCAGTGGGCGCCATCACCACAAACCACGCCGTTGCCTCGAAGCCGGGCAGGGTTTCTGCCACCGCCGGAATGTCGGGTTCGCGGGCCACACGCTCGGGTTCGGTGACAGCCAGTATTTTCAGTGCGGGGTTGTCGCGATGCGTGCTCAAGCCAGCCAGGGTGGAGATCTCCATGTCGATGTTGCCGCCGAGCATATCGGTCATGGCGGGAGCCACGCCTTTGTACGGAATATGAAGGATATCGAAATCCGCTTGCGAAGCCAGCATCTCGCCAATCAAGTGCTGCGGAGAGCCCACTCCAGGAGTGCCGTAAGACACTTTGCCGGGATTGGCTTTGGCGTGCTCGATCAGTTCTTCCACACTATCGATGCCGAGGCTTGTGTTGATGCCGATCGCCAGCGGGCTGCTCGACAGATAGGTCACAGGCGTGAGGTCTGTCACTTCGTAGCCAATTTGTGGGTAGACATGCGGGTTGATCGCCAGGGTGGCGTTGGTGGCCATCAAAATGCGATGGCCGTCGGGCTCGGAGCGCGCCACATAGGCGGCGCCAATATTGCTGCCAGCGCCCGGCCGGTTCTCGACCACCACAGTTTGGCCAAGAACCTCGCTCATGGTCTGCTGCAGCATTCGCGCCTGCATATCAACCGACGCACCCGGGGGGTAAGGCACGACGAATTCCACGTTGCGCTCGGGAAACGTCTGAGCCAGAACATTGCCAGCCAGACCGCCCAAAGCCAGGGCTGCGGCTACGGGAGCCAGAATGCGAGTGGAAAAATGACGCATGAAGGAACTTCCTTAGAGAGTTGAAGAGGGTGGCTTGCTCACTCAACGAGCCACACATCACGGCAGTTTCCGCCACAGCGGAAAACTTTTCTTATTGGCGTAAGTTTGCGACTATAAGCACGCTTGCCCCTTCGGGTCAACGCCAATCGGCACCACTCCGCCCCATCGTCATCAACTTTCTGCGAATGCATCACTTCGGGCTTGACAACCCACACTGCCTGCCCTGAAAATTCGCCTACACGAAACATTCTTCGCCATTTCGGATTCGTCTATGTCTACCCTGTCTTCTCAAGCTGCTACTACACACGGCCCGCTGCACGGTGTGCGTGTGTTGGACCTCACCACCGTGGTCATGGGCCCCGCCGCCACTCAGATCCTCGGCGACCTGGGGGCCGACGTGGTGAAGGTGGAGGCGCCTGTGGGCGATTCCATGCGGCGCATCGGCCCCTTCCGCAACCCTGGCATGGGCCCTATGTATCTTCAGGCCAACCGCAACAAGCGCAGCATCGAGCTCGACCTCAAGCAGCCCGAAGCGCGCGAACAGCTTCTGGAGCTGGCGCGCGAAGCCGACGTGCTGGTGTCCAATATTCGTCCGCAAGCCATGCAACGCCTGGGCCTGGGTTATGAGGCTCTGCGCGAGGTGAACCCAGGGCTGGTGTACTGCACCGCCGTGGGCTATGGCTCCGACGGCCCCAATGCCGGCAAAGCCGTGTACGACGACCTGATTCAGTCGGCTTCGGGCATTGCCGGCCTGTTCGGCACGGTCGATGGCACGCCCCGGTATGCGCCCATCAACGTGTGCGATCGCGTCGTAGGCCTGTATCTGGTGATCGCCATCACCAGCGCCTTGTACCATCGCCAGGCCACGGGCGAAGGCCAGTCCGTCGAGGTGCCCATGCTCGAGACCATGGCCCAGTTCGTGCTGGCGGATCATATGGGAGGCGCAGCCTTTGAGCCGGCCATCGGCCCCATGGGCTACAAACGCTTGCTCTCGCGCGTGCGCGGCCCTTACCCCACAGCAGACGGCTATCTGG
>JAJUJN010000186.1 GCA_029265335.1 Alcaligenaceae bacterium | reverse complement strand
CGCTCACCTTCGATGGCAAAGCACGGGTGTTCGAAACCGAGGAAGACTGCATGAAGGCGGTGTCGGCGCAGGAGTACTCCGCGGGCGACGTGCTGATCATCCGCAACGAAGGGCCCAAGGGTGGTCCCGGCATGCGCGAAATGCTCAGCGTCACGGCCGCCATCTACGGCCAGGGCCGCGGCGAATCCGTGGCCCTGCTCACCGATGGTCGCTTCTCGGGCGCCACCCGAGGCATGTGCATCGGCTATGTCAGCCCGGAGGCTGCGGCGGGCGGCGCCATTGGTCTGGTAAAGGACGGCGACCGCATCACGATCGACGCCAAGACCGGCACCATTCAGTTGCATGTGAGCGACGAAGAGCTGGCCGAACGCAAAGCGCAGTATCAGCCCTTCAAGCGTGAGCGCATTGCCGGAGTGCTCGAAAAATACGCCCGCCTCGTGGGTTCCGCCCACCTGGGTGCGGTGACCCATTCCGGCAACGCCCACTGGCCGATCGAGCCCCACAACGACGATTGAACTGCATGCAACAACTCTGGAAACAACAATGAAGCTGGGATTCTGTGGATTGGGATTGATGGGCGCACCCATGGTGCGTCGCCTGCTGGCCGCAGGTCATGAGGTCAAGGTGTGGAATCGCTCGCCGGGCAAGGCCGAGCCACTGCGCGAGTTGGGTGCTGAA
Source organism: Alcaligenaceae bacterium (assembly GCA_029265335.1). Taxonomy (GTDB): domain Bacteria; phylum Pseudomonadota; class Gammaproteobacteria; order Burkholderiales; family Burkholderiaceae_B; genus Verticiella. The sequence goes on along the minus strand of JAJUJN010000186.1, from coordinate 4,330 downwards.
GTCACGGCCACGCCGCGTGAGGCAGCCACCAACGTCGACGGCGTGCTCATGTGTCTATTCGACGCCAAGGCCGTCGAGGCGGTGGTGTTCGGCGCCGACGGCGTGGCCGAAGCTCAGGGCCTCAAATGGCTGGCCGATCATTCAAGCATCGTGCCGGAGGCCACACGCCAGCTGGCCGAGCGCCTGGCGGCCGCCAACGGTGCCCACTGGCTCGATGCTCCCGTCTCCGGCGGGGTGCCCGGCGTAGAAGCAGGCACTCTGGCCATCATGGTCGGCGGCGAGGCCACCCACCTTGATGAGGCTGCCAGCGCCATGCGGGCCTATGCCGGCAACGTCACTCACATGGGGCCCTCGGGCGCTGGCCAGGCCACCAAGCTGTGCAATCAGGTGTTCGTGGTGGCCGCCGTGGCGGCGCTGGCCGAAGCCCTGGGGTTTGCCCAACGCAACGACATCGATCTCAAGCTGCTTGCTCCTGCCTTGGCAGGCGGGTGGGCCGACTCCAAGCCACTGCAGATCTTCGCGCCACGCATGATCGATGTGCCGACCGAATCCATCGGCGCGCTTTCTACCATGCTCAAAGACATCGACACGGTCATGGCCGTGGCCCAGCAAAGCGGCGCACCCATGCCGCTTACGGCAAATATCCAGCAAACCCTGCGCCTGGCCAGCGCCATGGGCCTGGGCGAAGCCGAGCTGTCGGCCATCGTGGCCCTCACCATGCCCGACCGGCGCGAGGCTTTCCTGCGCCAGGTTGAGGCCTGATCGCCACCGTGAAACCGACCGCCACGGGCGTCAGCCGCTGGTTCCCCCATGCCGTTGGGCAAGAACCTTTCTTGCCAACAAATGCAGTACCGGCTCTTGCCACCCTCCGTTTGCCTTTTTCACTTGTCACCTCTGTAAGGAGCGTCCCATGAAGTCGAAGTGGATTTCTTCACTGATGGGCCTAGGCCTGGCCACGGCCCTTACCACGGGTTCTGTCGCACAAGCCCAGGAACCCGTGGAACTCACATTTTCTGTCTGGATTCCGCAAACTCATATCCTGGTGTCCAACTTCATGATTCCCTGGGCCGAGGAGGTCGAAGAGGCTACCGAGGGCCGCGTGAAGGTCAACTTTCTGCCCAAGCCCATCACCAATCCGGTGGGGCATTTCGATGCCGTGCGCAATGGCTTGGTCGATCTCGCCTTCATCTCGCATTCCTACTATCCCGGTCGCTTCGACCTCATGAAGTTCGGCATTCTGCCGTTCTCGGGCAATAGTGCAGAAACAAACTCGATCGCCACCTGGCGCATTTACGACAAGTACCTGCGCGAGGCCAACGAGCATCGAGGCGTGAAACTGCTGGGTGTTTATGCCCACGGTCCCGGCGCCGTTTTCACCACCGATCGGGTAGTAGACGGCATGGACGACTTCGACGGTCTCAAGCTGCGGATCGGGGGCGGCATCCAGGCTGACCTCGCCAAGGCGCTCGACTTCAACGCGGTGGTGAAACCGGCTCCCGAATCGTACGAGCTGATGAGCACCGGTGTGGTGGATGGCGTGTTGTTCCCACCCGAGTCGGTGGCCTCGTTCCAGCTCGATACGGTCGTTAAAAACGCCACGTTCTTTCCTGGCGGTCTGTATTCCGACAACCACGGCATCATCATGAACGAGAGCGCCTTTGAGCGTTTATCGGAACAAGACCAAAAGATTCTGCTCGATCTCTCGGGTGAGCACATTGCCCGCATGGGCGGCAAGGCCTGGGGCGATGCCGACGTCGCAGCGCTGGAATCCCTCGAAGCCAAAGGTGTCGTGTTCCATGACGCCGATGAACAATTCGTGGCCGACGTGCGCGACCGAACTCAGGTGTTCGAAGAAACCTGGTTGGCCACAGCCAAGGAACGAGGCATCGATGGTCCGAAAGTGCTGGAGGAATTCCGGGCAGAGCTTGAGGCCCTCGAAAGCCAACAGCAGTAAGGCCTCAGACGGCCTGCGCCAGCAGGCCGTATCGCCACGGCCTTGGCCGTTTGCCGAACAAGCGCCCTGCGGCTCAGCGGGGCTGCGTTTCCTTGCCTTCACACCATGAAACCCCTGCTCTTGCTGCTCCATGCCTTACTCAAGCGGACGGCCGAAGTGTGCATTGCGGCTTTGGCGCTGCTGACGCTGGCCGACGTCGTGGCACGCTATTTCTTGAATGATTCCATTCTTGGCGCCGTCGAACTCACCGAGATTCTCATGGTGGGTGTGATTTTTTGCGGCATCGTGCTGAGCACCGCGGCGCGAGAACATGTCATCGTTGACCTCCTGCCATTACCATTCGGCCAACTGGGCGCCCGCATTTTTCACGCTATCAGCCAGCTCGTTGCGGCCGCCATCTGCCTCGTGCTCGGTGCGGCGAGCTGGAGCCAGGCGTTATCAGCTCTCGATTACGCCGACCAGACCACCATGCTGAGCCTGCCTCTTGCCCCCGTTGTGTTCTTCATGAGCATCATGCTGTTCATCAACACCGCGGTGCAGCTCAGCCTCGCCTGGATCGACCTCCGCACCGAGGTACGCCGCCATGTCTGAGGCGCTCATCGGTTTTGCGGCGATGCTCATCTTGGTGTTCCTGCGCGTGCCAGTGGCGTTCGCCATGGCCTTGGTGGGTCTGGTGGGCGTGGGCCTGATGCGTAACTGGCCATCGGCGTATGCCATGGCAGGCGCGGTGGTGCGCGAGAGCGGCTTTCAGTATCTGCTGTCGGTGGTGCCCTTGTTCGTGCTGATGGGCAACTTCATCACCCAGTCGAAACTCTCCAAAGAACTCTACACCGCTGCTTACGCCATATTGGGGCATCGCCGAGGCGGCCTGGCGATGTCTACCGTCGTGGCCTGCGGCGGTTTTTCGGCGGTGTGCGGCTCCAGCCTTGCCACCGCAGCCACCATGTCGAAGGTGGCCTACCCCGAGATGCGGCGCCTAGGTTACAGCAACGAGCTGGCCACCGGCTCCATCGCCGCGGGCGGTACGCTGGGCATTCTCATCCCGCCCTCGATCGTGATGGTGATCTACGCCATTCTCACCCAGCAGAGTATCGGCAAAATGTTTGCCGCCGGTATCTTGCCTGGGCTGCTGGCCGTGGGCTTTTACCTGCTGGCTGTGCAATACACCATCTGGCGCCGGCCCGAGTCAGGACCGCGTGGCGAGCGCATGACGTGGCGCGAGCGCCTGAGTGCGCTACGCGACGTCTGGGGGGTGCTGGTGCTGTTCGGCGTGGTCATGGGCGGTATTTACGGTGGTGTGTTCAGCTCCACCGAAGCCGCAGGCATCGGCGCCTGCGGCGCCTTCCTGTTTGCCTGGCTGCGACGCCGACTCACTTGGGCGGTGTTGTCGTCGGTGCTGGTAGAGTCGGCGCGCACTACCGGCATGCTGTTTCTGATCCTGATTGGCGCCTTGCTGTTCGCCAACTTCATCAATTTCACCTCGCTGCCGCGTGATCTGTTGGGGTGGATCGACGCCGCCAACCTCACACCGCTTATGGTGATCCTCATCCTCTGCGTGATCTACGTGGTGCTGGGTTGCGTTCTCGAAAGCATGTCGATGATTCTACTCACCGTGCCGGTGTTCTATCCACTGGTGGCGCACATGGGCGTCGACCTCATCTGGTTCGGTATCATCGTGGTGGTGGTGACAGAAATCAGTTTTATCACGCCGCCGGTTGGCTTGAACGTGATGGTGCTGAAGAACCTGCTGCCAGGGGTGTCGATGCCCACACTCTATCGAGGCGTCACGCCTTTTGTGGTAGCCGACGTCCTTCGACTGGCCGTTTTGCTCGCTTTTCCCTCCATCAGTCTGCTGCTGCCTCGCTATATGGGCTAGCGTCATCCCCTGAAGAAATGCCATGAATCATTCCCACAAAATCCTGCAGGTCTGCCCTCTACCCCCTGTGCTGGCTGAGCGCCTCCCCGAGTTCGGCCCGGTCGATGTGCTGAGCGATGCACCCGACCCCGCTGCCTTGTTGGCGGAACGTGGCGGCGAGTACACCGTCATGGTCACCAGCGGCACCTTTGGCGCCGACGCCGAACTCATCGGTAAGCTGCCAGCCTTGCAGGCGATTTGCAGCCTGGGCGTGGGCTACGACCCCATCGACATGAACGCCGCCAACGCGCGCAACATTGTGGTGAGCAATACCCCCGACGTGCTCAACGATTGTGTGGCCGACCTCGCCATAGGCTTGCTGATTGATGTCGTGCGCGGCATCTCGGCTTCCGACCGCCATGTGCGTCGCGGCGACTGGCTCACCCAAGGGCCCCCGCCACCCACCACTCGCGTCAGCGGCAAGCGCCTGGGCTTATTGGGCATGGGCCGCATCGGCCAGG
>JAJUJN010000177.1 GCA_029265335.1 Alcaligenaceae bacterium | reverse complement strand
TCGAGAAAAACGACTTTTTGAACTTTCATGATGAGAAAAGAAATTAGCCAGAGTTTGCTCTGGCTAATGTTAAGGGAGGCCTGATCAACCAATCAGGCGGGCAACTTCCGTACACTCAGAGCCACTTGCACAATTCTTGGATCTTGGCTCGGCACCTAGTCGTGGCCTGCCACGACGCACTATAGGCCCACCGCTATGACACCTTCTCCCAAACCCTCTTCTGGCGTGCTCTATATCTACTACCGCAGCCCGAACCAGGCGGAAAAATTTCGCCCCGAGCTCCAGGCGTTTTTGCAACACGTGGAAAATGCCACGACCGTTCGCGGCCGCCTGCTCTATCGACGCAGCAGCGATGGTGAAACCCTCACTTGGCTGGAAGTGTACGAAGCCATCCCCGAAGATTTCAAAACCACGCTGCGTGAGCTGTGGTCGGGCTTCGAGGTGGACAAATCGCCCTACGGGGATCGTCGAGAGGAGGAATTTTTGGAAGTGCAGGCCCCGTAACGCCGATAGGATCGCTCTGAGCCTCGGGGAACGAGTGTCGTCCCCTAGGGGAGACGAACCCCTGTATCACTCGTGAAACGCCAATGCTCCCGCTCCGCCCTCAGCGCGAACGAAGAGGCGGCAACACCTTGCCGGGATTCATGATGTTGGCAGGGTCGATAGCCTGCCTGATACGATGCATCAACTCCAGTTCGAGGGGAGTTTTATAGCGCGTCATTTCGTCGATCTTGAGTAGTCCGATGCCGTGTTCTGCCGAGATACTGCCGTCGAGTTCATGCACGATATCGTGCACGATACGGTTCATGGTGTCGCGCAAGTCAAAGAAGGCTTGCGCCTCGTGGCCCACGGGTTGCACCAGATTGAAATGAAGATTGCCGTCGCCAGCATGGCCAAACGCGATGACTCGGGTGCCGGGAAGCCGCTCCAGCACGGCTGCGGTACCCCGTTCGATCATGGCGGGAATGGCACTCACCGGCACCGAGATGTCGTGTTTGATGAGGCCGCCTTCTTGATGCTGGTGTCCGCCAGCCGTGATCTCTCGCAGTCGCCACAGCTCACGTCGTTGCTCTTCAGTTTCGGCAATCGCGGCATCCAGTACCATGCCACTTTCCAGGCCGGCTTCCAGAATCTCTTCGAAAACCTCGCGCAGCCCCCTGGGGCGAGCGGAAGATAATTCGATCAAGGCATACCAGGAGTACACCTGCTGCAAGGGGTCGCGCCCTCCCATATTCTTGAAGCCGAGGTCGAGGCCGATGCGCGGCAAGAGTTCGAATGCCGTGACGCTGTCACCGCTGACGTCGCGCGCGTGGGCCAATAATTCGATGGCCGCTTGCGGGCTGGGCACGGCAACAAACGCGGTTTGGCGATCGCGTGGCAGTGGAAATAGTTTGAGGGTTGCAGCGGTGATCACTCCGAGGGTGCCCTCGGCGCCCACGAACAGGTGCTTGAGCGCATAACCGGTGTTGTCTTTGCGCAGCCCCCGCAGGCCGTTCCACACTCGGCCATCGGGCAGCACCACCTCCAGCCCCAACATGAGTTCGCGCGCGTTTCCGTAATGGAGCACGTTGATCCCTCCCGCATTGGTGGAGAGATTGCCACCGATGCGGCAGCTGCCCTCGCCGCCCAGCGAGAGCGGAAACAGAAAACCCGCCTCGCGCGCCGCCGCCTGCAAGTTGGCCAAAATGCAGCCTGCCTCAACCGTGATGGTGGCGTTGTCTGCGTCGATCGCTCGGATTCTATCCATGCGTTCAGTGGCAAGAACAATGGCGCGGCGTGATAACGGTACGCCCCCACCGCAAGCGCCGGTGTTGCCACCTTGGGGCACAACAGCCACTCCATGTTCGGAGCACAAAGCGAGAACGCGCGACACTTCTTCGGTGTTGGCGGGTCGCACAACGGCCGCAGCCTCACCCTGAAAGAGTCGGCGCTCTTCCACCAGATACGGCGCCATGGCGTCTGCCGAGGTGAGACAGGCTTGGCGTCCCACGATGTCGCGCAGGGCGGCCAAGAAATCCTCCAGATCGGCGCTTTGAGTCATGGTTCCAACACCTCGTTGGCAGCGGGCGCCATGGTGGCGATTGCCGTAGCCGTAGCCAGGCAGCTCAAGATCGTTTGTTCTCTCATCTTGCTATGGGTTTTTGTGTCTGTGACGCGAGGCGGCTCATTATATGCATCGCGATTACCTCTATAGAGAAATGAGTGACTTCTTGACCCTGCCCCGATATGATGTGCGCACAAATTTCTGGGGCTCGCCATGGTGCAGCGTCGAACGGTCTTGATCGCAGGCTTGGCTTCCACCGTGGCGGGCCTTCCTCTGGCTTGGGCCACAGCACCCAGCAGCTTTGAGCTCGCCGATTTTGTGCAGCTTTCGGCGAAGCTCACTGGGCGGACACCATCCTCCCTGAACAACAAAGCGGCGAATGCGCTGTTCGCCGCGCTTTCTACTTTGCCATCGGCCCGCCAACTCCCCGAGCTTGCCCAATTGCCCGCCAACGAGGCTGCGGACACGCCGCTGGGGCGCGAGTTGCTGGCGGCCTGGTACACCGGTGTGGTGCAACTGCCCACAGGGCCGCAACGTGTTGCTGGCGCCGCTCCCCTGGCCTGGAGCGCGGCCCACTTTCTGCATGCCCCGGCTACCTGCGGTGGCGCCACCGGCGCCTGGGCGCTGCCGCCCCAAGCCTGAGGATTGCCACGATGAATGACATTCTCACCCCCGAGGTGGTAGTGGTGGGCTCCGGTGTGGCCGGTTCGTTGATTGCGAGTCGCTTGGCGGAACGGGGCGCGCGGGTGCTGATTCTGGAAGCCGGCGCACCGGTGGATCGTGGTCAAGCCGTGCGCTTATTCCAAGACGCCATGATCAAAACGCCGGAAAGCGGCTACCCGGTGGTACCTCAAGCCATGTTCCCGCTGAGCCACGATCCCAACAATTGGCTGGTGCAGGCAGGGCCGGAGACCTTCAAAAGCACGTACCTGAAAGTTGCGGGTGGTACCACCTGGCACTGGCTGGGCTCTTGCCCACGTTTGCTGCCCACGGATTTCAGCATGCGTACCACTTATGGTCGCTCGGTGGATTGGCCCATCAGCTACAACACTTTGGAGCCCTGGTACTTAGCGGCCGAACATGAGCTCGGCATAGCCGGCAATAACGATCACGACCTTGGTTCGCCTCGATCGGGCGGCTACCCCATGCCGGAGATTCCGGCCAGCTATCTCGACCGAGTGGTGGCCGAGGCCTTGCGCGATTCGCCCTACCAAGTGCGGACGACTCCTCAAGCGCGCAACTCCGAATTCCGTCAGCAACGCCCGGCCTGCTGTGGCAACGCCAGCTGCATTCCGGTGTGCCCCATCGGCGCCAAGTATGATGCCGGTGTACACCTCAAACGTGCCGAAGCCGCAGGCGCACAATTATTGGCACAAAGTACGGCGGTACGGCTGGGCGCGGACGAGAACGGCCGGATCACCACCGTTACCTATCGGCGGTGGGACGGCAGCGAGGGGCAAGTGAAAGCCGGCTTGGTGGTGCTCGCTTGCAATGCCATCGAAACCCCGCGCCTGCTGCTGAATTCACGCAGCGACCGTTACCCTCAGGGTTTGGCCAATGGTTCGGATCAAGTGGGCCGCAACCTCATGGACCACCCCGTTCAACTCTCGTGGGCCCTCACCCACGAAGCGCTCTACCCCTACCGTGGACCCAACTCCACGTCGGGCATCGAGAACCTGCGCGAAGGAGAATTTCGGCGCGAACGCAGCGCGCTCCGCCTGGAAATCGGCAACGACGGCTGGTCGTGGCCCATCGGTGCCCCGTACAGCACCGTGGAAACTCTGATTCAGGACGGTTGGCATGGCGTAGAACTCGATCACCGGTTGGCCGAACGAACTTCTCGAGAACTTCGGATTGCCGCCCTCACCGAGCAAGAGCCTCACGCTCACAACCGTGTCACTCTCGACCCGGAACTCACCGATGTTTACGGCGTTCCCCGCCCGCGCATTCATTATCAGGTGGAGCCTTACGTGAGCGAGGCTTTCGCCGTGGCGCGTGACACTCACGACGACATTTTTCGGCGCATCGGCGTGAGCGAGTGGCACCACGCCAATGAATTCTTTGGTGCCGGCCACATCCTGGGCACCACACGCATGGGCCACGACCCCAAACACTCGGTGGTCGACGCCAGCCTGCGCAGCCACGACCACCCCAACCTCTTCATCGTGGGCGGCGGCGCTTTCCCAACCGGCGGAACCGCCAATCCCACCCTCACCATCGCCGCCCTCGCCCTCAGAGCCGCCGAAGCTATTCATGCGCAAATGACCGGGGTTTGAGACCGTTATTCGCCGGAACCTCTCGTCGGCGATTTTTCGGTTCTGCCCAAACCCACGCCTAGGGCGAGCAGCTCGGTGCCTGAAATTCTCCAGGAAACTCGCACCTCCTCACGAGCCTTTCCTCAGAAAGCGCTATTGGGAGTTCCATGAATAGTAATACTCTCGAGATGTGAGAGCATCTTCATTCGAATTCACGATGGAAAGCCTTACCGCTTTCGTTCAGAAACGAGAAACCAAGGATGGAGATCAGATGCTGAAAGCCAGAACGCGCACGTTAGTAAGCTTGGCAATTTGCGGATTTGGGGCCACTGGTGCAGCGCAAGCTGCGTCAGATACGCCGGTGAAACTGCTGGTTGGCTTTTCAGCGGGCGGCGGCGTCGACACCGCGGCTCGGCTTGTCGCACAAGAAATCTCTTCCACTCTCGATCGCCCGGTGATCGTGGAGAATCGTCCTGGAGCGTCGAGCATGATTGCCGCTGATGCGGTGGCACGGTCAGCGCCCGATGGCAATACGCTCCTTTTTGCCGGGACCGCGATGATCACCGCGCCCCTGGCCGTGGGCGAATCCTCTTACCACCCGGTCGAAAGCTTTTCTCCGGTCGCAGGAGTGTCGCGAAGTGGCCTGACTTTGGCGGTGCCGATCGAGAGCGAACTGCAGTCGGTGTCTGACTTGATCACCGAGGCTAGAGCCAAACCCGGCGAAGTCAGCTACGCATCCACGGGAGTAGGCTCTCTTCATCACTTGGCCATGGAGAGACTGTCGCAAGAAGCCGGTCTCGATTTACTGCATGTGCCCTACAAGGGTGGCTCGCGGGCCGCCAACGATCTTGCAGCGGGGATGGTGGACTCTGGCGTCAGCAGTCTTGCCGCCGTCAAACCGCATTTGGAAGCGGAAAGAG
>JAJUJN010000065.1 GCA_029265335.1 Alcaligenaceae bacterium | reverse complement strand
CAGCGTCGAGGTCGCGCCGCACGCGCGTGTCGTCGATGGTTTTGATCCGGGCCCGGGTGTAGGCGTCGTCGGTGTGAACGGGCACTTGCCAGCCGGTATAGCTGGTGGCGGGGATGCCGATTTCCTGCAGCGCGATAGCGAGCAGGGCCACACTGGCCTGTTCCCCGGTGGAGGCCAGCATATCGAGCTCTCGCGGATCAGGTTGCTTGGAGATCTCTCGCGCCAAGCCGAGCAGGCGATTGGTTTCGCCCGACATGGCCGATGGCACCACGATCACCTGGTGACCGGCCTGGTGCCATTTGGCGACGCGCCGAGCCACATTCATGATGCGTTCCACGGAACCCATCGACGTGCCGCCGTATTTGTGTACGTATAAAGCCATAGCTGATGTGTAGGTTGTTTGTGCCGCCGCTGAAACTGACCTTCAAGGCCGCGACGGCGTGCTGGTGGGCTGGCAGGGTGAAGTGGCGTAAAGCACCACTGGCTAAAGCACCACTGACGTACAGCACGTAAGGCAGATACCAGAAGTTCAGCGGAATCAAGGCCGGCAATCCAGGCCCTGAACTGGCTGCTCGTCGGTCGCGCAAAAGCGTTGAATTATAATGATTTAAGTCATTTTCACCAAGCCGAGTTCCATGTTCAACCCATCGCGCGAGCAAGTGCGCCAGTTTTTTACCGAAGCCTGGCGCAAGCACCGGCACGAAGAAATTCTCACTCCTCTGGAGTCGATGGCGCTCGATTGGATGCTCGAGCATCCTGAGTACCAAGCCGATCTTGAATCACCTGGCGCCGCCGAGCAAGATTACTCGGTGGAGCAGGGGCAGACCAACCCTTTCCTGCATTTGTCCATGCATTTGGCGATCGCCGAACAACTGTCGATCGATCAGCCCCCCGGCATCCGGGCGGCCTACCAGCGGCTGGCGGCTCGCAGCGATGCCCACGACGCAGCCCACCGCATCATGGAGGCGCTGGGGCAGGTGGTGTGGGAGGCCCAAAGATCGGGTACCCCGCCGGATTCCGAACGCTACCTCGAGCTCATTCGTCGTCAAGAGGGTTGAGCGCGCCGCTGTAGCGTGGCTGGGCGGTTGCGCTACCATCGGGTTTCCGTCCGCCTGCGGGCTTTCTGTCATCTTCTGTTGAATCCGCCACACCATGCAACCCCTCACCATCGCTGATCTCCAGGCCTTGGCGCGCAAGCGCGTGCCTCGCATGTTCTACGACTACGCCGATACCGGTTCCTGGACAGCCAGCACCTACCGAGCCAACGAGCGCGATTTCGGGCGACTGTGGTTCAAACAACGCGTGGCCATCAATATTGAAGAGCGCGACACCCGCACCACCATGCTCGGCCAGCCGGTGGCCATGCCAGTGGCCATTGCGCCTACCGGGCTGACCGGCATGCAGCATGCCGATGGCGAGATTCTGGCCGCTCGGGCCGCACGCGATTTTGGCGTGCCATTTACTTTATCTACCATGAGTGTGTGCTCGATCGAAGACATCGCGGAAGGCACCAACGGCCATCCCTTCTGGTTTCAGCTCTACCTGATGCGAGATCGGCCATTCATGGAAAGGCTGATTGATCGCGCCAAACAGGCTGGGTGCTCGGCGCTGATGCTCACACTCGATCTCCAGGTGGCCGGACAACGTCACAAAGATATTCATAACGGTTTGTCGGTGCCGCCCAAGTTTGGCTTACGCACAGCACTCGATTTGGCCCGCAGGCCGCGCTGGTGCTGGCGGATGCTTCACACCAAAAGACGGAACTTCGGGAATATCTTTGGCCATGTCGAGGGTGTAGACGACATGGGGTCGTTGGCATCCTGGACTGCGCAACAATTCGACCCCCGGCTGGACTGGAACGACGTGGCCTGGGTCAAGGAGCGTTGGGGCGGCAAGCTCATTCTGAAAGGAATACAGGCGGTAGAAGATGCGGAGCTGGCGGTCGCTTCGGGCGCCGACGCCATCGTGGTTTCGAATCATGGAGGGCGTCAACTCGATGGCGCACAGTCTTCCATTACAGCCTTGCCGGCCATTGCTGAAGCAGTTGGCCACCGTGTAGAAGTGCACATGGATGGGGGCATCCGCAGTGGCCAGGATATTCTCAAAGCCTTGGCTTTGGGCGCACGAAGTACCTACATTGGTCGGGCCATGCTCTATGGCCTGGGCGCCATGGGGCAAGAGGGTGTGAGCAAGGCCCTCGAGATTCTGCACAAGGAGCTGAATGTGACCATGGGCTTTTGTGGCTGCACTCGCACCGACCAGATCAACCGGAGCATTCTGGTGAATGAGGCCAAGGGATTTGGCCCAGAAGTGTGATCTTTGTGCGTACACGCCGCCGCAATTGGGGCGAGTACACGTTGGGAAAGTGAAGCAAAGGCAAAACTAAAGAGGCGGCCGGTGATTTACACGGGCCGCCTCATTTTGGTGCTGAGTGGTGTCACCGTAGTGGTGACACTACTTACCAGCTGTGCTTTCGACAACTTGGACCGCAGCCGCCGCTCAGGGGCGACGTGTGCCGAGATCGCTGGGCAGCGAAGCCAGCCAAGCAGCGATGTTCTCGATGTCGTCCGCCGACATTTGCGCGGCAAAGGCACCCATGATGGCGTTGGTACGCACATTGGAGCTGGGGGGCGCTCCAGCCTGCCCGCGTTGGTAGGAGCGCAGCGCCACTTCGAGGTAGCTGGCGTGCTGGCCGGCCAGAATTGGGTAGCTGGGATCGATCGAGGTTTTGGCGTCGGTGCCATGGCAGGAGGCACAGTTGAGGCGCTCCCAGGCGGCGCGCCCGGCTTCGAGGTCTGCGGCGCTGGCCAGCCCGGCGCTCAACGAGAGAAGAGAGCCCGCAAGGGCAAGAGTCAGTTGCTTCATGTTTGCCCCCACTTATTTGAGATTGGAATAGAAGTTGGCCAGGTTGGTGATGTCTTCGTCGGTGAGGCTCCTGGCGAGGGCATCCATCGTGGGGTGGCTGCGCTCTCCGCTCGCGTAGGCGCGCAGCGCGGAGGCGATGTATTCAGCGTGCTGACCCGCGATTTTGGGAACCCGGTAAACCTGGGGGAAGCTGGCGCGGTAGCCCGGAATGCCGTGGCACCCCATGCATGTATCGACGAGCGTGCGAAACTCGTCGACTTTGGCCGCGTTGGTTTCGTCGGCTGCTACAGCGTTTGCACTGAAAAGCGAACAGGCGGCCACAACGGCCAGAGCGGGAATGCCCCGCAAGTTGCCAAGTTTCATGAGTTTGCTCTGTACCTGCGATGCTTGCGAAAAGGCCTGGCGCTAGGTACCGACGGCCAGGCAAGAAACTGCACGATTGTAATGGACTTATCTAGCAAGCGTCCAACAGTTGCAGTTCAACCCCCGCTGCGCGAGACGGCAAAGGGTAGTCGCGATTCATGGGCCCTGGCGCTGCGCGGTTGACGTTCTTCATTGCGTTCGCCTCGCGGACCCCCTCCGGTTGAGGGGCGACCCTTGCCTTTGCCGCGCCCTCTGCCCTTGGCGCCAGCCGGCGCCCCTGGCCCTTTCGAGGGGGTTGCACTCTTGCCTTTGAACTTGGGGTTTTTGCCTTTACCTGCGCGTTTGGGAGCATGCGGATGGCCATTGGCGAAACCACCCGTGATGCTCAAGGAGCGCGGCACATGGGTGGGCTCCAGCGGGGGCAAGCCAGAAACCATGCCCGTGCCGAATGGGTCGGAAGGTGAACTGGCAAGTGTCTTGCGGCCGCCCTGCACCTTACCTTGTCGACCCACTCGGGCGCCGTGCAGACCATTCTGCTCCATGGTGCCGAAACCCGGGGGCAGGGCACTGTCGTGTGACAGGGGTTGTTGTTGCCGAGCGTGGCGACCGGCGCCTTCTTCTTCATCGCGGATCAGGCCCAGCTGAACCAACAGTGCGCTTACCAAGGTGGCGTCGAGCTCTTCGTAGCGACCACGACGCAGATTGCGCGGCAAGACGATATCGCCGAAGCGGACCCGGATCAGCCGACTCACGGTGAGTCCGACGCTTTCTACCAGTCGACGCACTTCTCGGTTGCGACCTTCTTTGAGGGTGGCGCGGTACCACCGGTTGGTGCCTTCACCACCGATGAAGTCCAAAGAGTCGAACGCCGCCTTCCCATCGTCGAGGTCGACCCCGTCGAGGAGTTGCTGACGCAGCTCGGGTGTGAGTTCGCCCAGAACGCGTACGGCGTATTCGCGCTCCATTTCGTAGCGCGGATGCATCAGGCGGTTGGCCAGTTCGCCCGACGTGGTGAAAATGAGCAGACCTTCGGTGTTGAGGTCGAGCCTGCCCACTGACAGCCATTTGCCGACTTTGAGTTTGGGCAAACGCCGGAATACGGTGGTTCTGCCGCCTGGGTCGTCGTGCGAGACAATTTCGCCAGCGGGCTTGTGGTACAGAATGACGCGCGGCGCCCTGGCGTTCTGGCGCCGTTGCAACGGCTTGCCGTTGACGCGTACCAGATCGTTAGGACCCACGCGCTGACCGATATGGGCGGGCTCGCCATTGACCGATACACGGCCGGCCACGATCAGTTCTTCCATCTCGCGGCGCGAGCCGATACCCGCGTCGGCCAGGACCTTGTGCAGCTTGGGCATCACGGCGTCACTGCCCAGGTACTTGCTCAGGCGCTGTCGGCTCGGTGTGCTGTCTTCGAGCACACGGCGCGTGAGCTGTTCGTCTTCTTCGGTGATTTCCACCGCTGGCAGGGCTGCCTGTGGCGTTTTGCTGGCGCCTCCCGGCTTGCGCGACCTGCGGTTGGGGCGGCCTTTGCCACCTGCCGGGCGAGTCGGGCCAGCTGCAGTTTGACCTGGAGCGGCGGAACTGGGGGTGGCAGTAGTGGCCGGGCCTGCGTCGGTGCGCGGCTTTCTGGGCTTGCGCGGTTTGCGCCGCTTGTTGGCCCCTGCTTCTGCTGCCGGAGAGGAATCATCGGCGCGACGGCGTCGATATGGGGAGCGTACGCCGGAAGGCCGGGAAGCTTGCTCGCGCGAACGATCGTTCTGCACTTCTTGAGAAGATTGATCGTGTACTGAATCAGTCATGATGTGTATTGGGTGTCTCAGAATTGGTATCGGTTGTTGCCGTGTCGAAGTTCAGGCCCGCCAAGGCCACTTCAGGGTCGGCGGCTTCCAGGGGAGGCAGGGCGTCGAGCGCTGGCAAGCCAAGGTCGTCGAGAAATTGTCGGGTCGTGCCAAAGAGCGTGGGGCGCCCCGGGCCGTCGCGATAGCCGATGGCTTCGATCCAGCCGCGGTCTTCGAGGTTGCGAATCACCTGAGTGGAGACGGTAACGCCACGAATATCTTCGATGTCGCCGCGTGTCACGGGTTGGCGATAGGCAATGATGGCAAGTGTTTCCATGACGGCCCGCGAATAACGAGGAGGCTTTTCGGGGTGCATGCGCTCAAGGTAGGGGCGCATTCGGCTGCGACTTTGAAAGCGCCACCCGCCGGCCAGGCTGACCAATTCCAGGCCACGCTCTTGCCAATCGGCTTCGAGATCCGCGAGCAGTTGCTGGATTTCCGCGGTGCTTAGCGAGTCGGCGAAGAGCCGCCTGAGTTCGCTCATGGGCAGCGGCTGTTGCGCGCATAGCAGCGCGGTTTCCAGCACGAGTTTTGCCTCGCTGGTGGTCATGTCATCATCGTGGTGCGGCTCCCGAAAGACGGGCGCAAGCCTGGATTCGGCTGAGCTTCATGCTGCGGCATGCATGCAGCGGAAGGCTCCTGAACAGACAGGCACTGATACGAACGTTTTGGGTTGTTGTGAACCGGCAGGGGAGTGGGCCCGATGCCCGCGCGACTGCCATGACTTGGCTGTTCGCGATGAGTTCATGCTTTTTGGGGCTAGAGGAGTGACGTGGTTGAAACGTAACCGCAGGCTGCCCGAGGCGTTAGCGAATGGGCATTTATCGCCAATGCATGAACATATGTAGCGATGGTATCACATTCGATGCCAGCGACAAGATATTTTTATACGGCCCCGACGTAGACCTGCCACGGTAGACCTGTCGCATCGCCGGCATCATCAACAGATGGTCTGCGCACTGCAAAAACACGGGATAATCGAGCGCGGTCATACCATCCCTTTCCATCCGTATCATTTTATTCAAATCAATCAGAACAATGTCATCGCAATCCTTCTTTCCTCGCTGGCGGCGTGTCGAAGCCGTCGAAGGCGTTGTCGTAGCGCCAGATGAGCGCCTTTCTGGCCCACAGACCTTCGCCATGGGCATCCAGCACGTCGTTGCCATGTTTGGCTCCACGGTATTGGCGCCCCTCCTCATGGGATTCAACGCCAACGTGGCCATTCTGATGTCTGGTATCGGCACGTTGATCTTCTTCTTGTTCGTACGGGGTCGGGTGCCGAGCTACCTCGGGTCGAGTTTCGCCTTCATAGGCGGCGTGATCGCGGTCACGGGTTACGCGGGCTCGGGAGCCAACGCCAATATTGGAGTGGCTTTGGGCGCCATCATCGTGTGTGGTTTGGTCTATGCCCTCGTGGGTGCACTGGTGTGGTATTACAGCGCCAAGCCGGGGGGCGGAACCAGATGGATCGAGGCGCTGATGCCGCCGGTCGTTACCGGCGCTGTGGTGGCCGTGATCGGCCTGCACCTGGCGCCCATCGCCGCCACCAGCGCCGTGGGCGATGGCGGTTTTGATGCCTTCATGGCCATCGTCACCATACTAAGTGTGGGTTGGGCGGCGGTGTACACCCGCGGCACATTGCAGCGCCTCCTCATCCTGGTTGGCCTCATCATTGCCTGCTTCTTATATTGGCTGTTCGCCAACGTATTCGGCTGGGGTCCACCCATGGACTTCAGTGGCGTGCACGCCGCTACCTGGTTTGGCTGGCCAGAGTTCTCCAAGCCCGAGTTCCGCCTGGAAGCCATGGGGCTCATCGTGCCGGTGGTGGTAATTCTTGTGGCCGAGAACCTGGGGCATATCAAGGCTGTGGCCGCGATGACGGGGCGTGACCTCGATGGCTATCTTGGTCGGGCTTTCGTGGGTGACGGTGTGGCCACCATGGTCTCGGGCGCTGTGGGGGGTACCGGAGTGACCACCTATGCCGAGAATATCGGCGTCATGGCTGTCACGCGGGTTTATTCCACGCTGATATTCGTGGTGGCTGGCCTGATCGCAATCTTCCTGGGCTTTTCGCCCAAGTTTGGCGCTCTCATCCACACCATCCCCGGTCCGGTATTGGGTGGTGTGTCGGTCGTGGTTTTCGGTCTTATCACGGTGGCTGGGGCGCGCATCTGGATTCAGAACCGAGTCGACTTCACCGATAGCCGAAATCTGATTGTGGTCGCTGTTACCCTCATCTTCGGTGCCGGTGATTTCACCCTGCGTTTTGGCGACTTCGTGCTCAATGGCATTGGCACCGCCACGTTCGGCGCCATTGCACTTTATTGGTTGTTGAGCCGCGGCCGCGAAGCATGGTGAGCAGGCGCATTGCGCCACGCTAATGGCCATCCGAGCTTTTTGGCCGGGGCACTGTCCCGGCCAATCTGTGGGCTCGCCAGTTGAATGCTTCGTATGTTTTATACTTGACGGTCAGATTATCGTCTTATTACTCACTTACCCAGATAGGTTTTTGAATGCAGCCAGAGGTTGAAACCGTGGCCGGCCCCGAGCGCCGTGTCGAACTCGCCGTTCCCATGGCCGACGTCGAACAAGAGGTGCAGGCACAGCTCAAGCGCGTTCAGCGCCAGGCGAAGGCCCCCGGCTTTCGACCGGGCAAGGTGCCCCTTTCCATGCTTGAGCGCTCGCACGCGCCGGGCATTCGCATGGATGTCATCAACGAAAAAGTCGGCAGCGCCTTCGAGAAGGCGGTCAATGAGGCAGAGCTTCGTGTGGCAGGCATGCCCCGCATCGAGCCCAAGGCCGAAGACGTCCCCGAAGATACCCTGGCCTTTGTGGCCACCTTCGAAGTCTTCCCGCAGATCGACCTGCCCGACCTCACCACCCTTGAGGTAGAGCGAGCCCAAGCCGAAGTGGGCGACGCCGAGGTCGATCGCACCATCGAAATCCTTCGCCAGCAGCGCGTCAAGTTTGAGCCGCGCGAAGACCGCGAAGCTCAGGATGGCGACCAGGTCACGCTCGACTTCGAAGGCAAGATCGACGACGTCGCGTTCGAGGGCGGAACCGCTCAGGATTTCGAGTTCGTCATCGGTCAAGGGCGCATGTTGCCCGAGTTCGAAGAAGCCGCTCGCGGCATGAAGGCCGGTCAAACCGCCACCTTCGATCTTGCCTTCCCCGAAGACTACGGCTCCGAAACCGTGGCCGGTAAAACCGCACAGTTCACCATCACCATCAAGCAGGTGGCTGAAGGCGTACTGCCCGAGGTCGACGCCGAGTTCGCCAAAGAGCTGGGTCAAGAAGAGGGTGACGTCGCCAAACTGCGCGACGACATTCGCACCAACCTCGAGCGTGAGGTGGCCAACCGGGTGCAACAGCGCACCAAGGCCAGCGTGATGGATGCCCTCGTAAAAGCCGTGAGCTTCGAAGTCCCCAAAGCTTTGATCGAATCCGAAACTGAGAATCGTGTGAAGGCGGCGCGTGAAGAAATGCGGCGTCGTGGCTTCCCCAATGCCGACGACATGCCCATTCCCGCCGAAGCGTTCAGTGAAGAGTCCGAGCGTCGAGTGCGCTTGGGGCTCACAGTTTCCGAACTGGTCAAACAGAAGGAACTCGCGGCCAAGCCCGATCAGGTGCGAGCCAAGATCGAAGACTTCGCCAAGAATTACGAATCCCCCGCCGAGGTGGTGCGTTACTACCTCTCCGATCGCGAACGCCTTGCTGAAGTCGAGGCTATCGTGGTGGAAGACAACGTGGTTGATCTGGTGCTCGAGAATGCCAAGGTCACCGACAAGACCGTCAGCTTCGACGAGCTCATGGGTAACAATGCCGAACAGCAATAATTGCTGTTCGCAACCCTTTTCGTCTTCCGTCTCGGCGTATCAATTGCAGGAAACCGGCTATGCAACGCTTCAATGATTTTTACGCGGCCACCTTCGGTGGACAGTCCATGGTGCCGTCTGGCCTTGGGTATATTCCCATGGTCATCGAGCAGTCTGGCCGGGGTGAGCGCTCCTACGACATCT